>JAHIST010000051.1 GCA_018818145.1 Patescibacteria group bacterium | reverse complement strand
TGTGAGGATTTATTCTCCGTCTCGGGAAAATAAACAAGCTTTTTTTTCTCAAAAAGCTCGCGAACATAGCTCTTTTCTAAAATGCGAAAGATGTCTTTCATTATTTGAAAATATTATCCCCATTCCCTATCGCCTTCTTTAGAAAAATCGAGAAGCTCAACATCGGCTTCATAGCGCCTCAATTCTGCGATGCGATCCCTGATTTGCGCCGCCCGCTCAAATTCCTGCTTCTTTACGACCATCGTCATCTCCTCTTCTAATTTTTTTACCATTTTTTCAATTTCCGTGCGCGGCAAACTGGGTAAGCTTTTATCTGTGCGCTGCCTGATATCTTCGTCTTCCCTTCGCGCTAAATCATCAACGATGCCGGACCTCTGCCAATCAAACGCAGAAAAAATTATTGACCGATATAAATTCTCCGCTTTCTTTTTTTCTTCCTCGGAAACGCCCGGAGTTTTTAAAACCGCGTCGGATAATTCTTTTGCTCCGCGCTCTATCATTTCCATGCTCCACCAAGGCCTGGCCGAAGCCCACCAATATTGATCGGAGTGAAGCGCCTCGTCAAGAGTAGTCCGCGCCTCGTTAAAACCAAACGCTTTTTTGTCTGCTTTTCTCATTACGCCAATAGCCAATTCGGTAAGCTCCCATTGCATATTTTGAATAATGTTATCAGAGTCTCTCCATCGAGAAAATGGCTTCTTTTCCTCAAGATCTTTTTCCATTAATGCCCAAGTTGCGGGTTCCGGATTAATTGTTTTTACCTTCGGAAAATATTTCGGCAAATCAGAAATTAGAACATTTTCAATGTCGCCCGATTCATAAATTTCAAAAAGAAGCTGTTCAAGCCCCGGCCGGTGATGGCCAAAAGTTTCTCCGTCCATTGCCGTCAACAAATACTCATTTTTTTCAAGACGACTTCCCAAGCTCTTCACTAAAAGATTGCCGGTGCCCACCTGCCCAGACAAAATAATCCAGCTCATTCTCCTCTCTCTAAAATAAATATAAAAATCGCCAAGGCCTTCAATTTTGTAAATTTTTCCGTAATCAATCGGCCGCTGGTCTTTGGGGAAAGATAATTCATCTGCAATAATCCATTTATAGCCGAGCTTTTTTACTATTTCCGCCAGCTTTCTGTCAAATCCCATTTCGGGCGGAAAAAATCCCTTGCGCTCCCAAGCATCACCAAAGTATTTTTTTAATGTCTCTTCGTTTAATTGTATCTGCCGTATCACTTCGTCTTCCGGCAAAAACGGCAGCAAAGGATGAAATTTTGCGCTTCCTGTCAGCTCAATTTGTCCGGACTTCAAAAGCTCCCGCAATAATTCAAGAACATCTTCCTCGCCGCATTTGTCAAACAATTCCAATAAAATACCGCTTACATTAAGCGATACCTTATTGCCGGACTGTTTTTTTAACCCCCGGAGAATCGGCCGATATGCCTCGGCTGTTATTTTGTGAACCCAGAAAGGTTTTTGAGTCGGCGGCTGATAAAAATGAAGAAAATTAGCCCAGAGCATAAATTAAATTAAAATTTCTATGACTGTTTTTGATCAAAATTTAAAACCAAATTAAAAAGCTTAACATATTCATTAGCTGATTTTTTCCAGGAAAAATCTTCGGCCATGGCTCTTTTTATAAGCTTTACCCATTCTTTTTGGTGCCGGTAAGCTTCTGAAGCCCTGATAATCGCAATTAAAAGCGCGTACTGGTCGTAGTTGTTAAAAACAAAACCCGTCCCTTTATTCTCACCCGGAACATAATCTTTCACCGAATCGGCCAATCCGCCTGTTTTTCTGACAATCGGAACGGCTCCGTAGCGCATTGCTTCCATTTGCACGAGCCCGGAAGGCTCAAAACGGGAAGGAATTAAAATTGAATCCGCTCCGGCAAAAACCATTCTTGGCAATTTATTGTCAAAAAAGAAATGCCCCGCCGCTTTTTGAGGATGTCTATTCGCTAATTCTTGAAAAAAACAGCGGTATTCATTGCTTCCGGTGCCCACCACTACCAACTGAAAATCAATATTCTGCATTAAAGAATCGGCAATTTTGATTATCAGGTCAAAACCTTTTTGCGCATCCATGCGCGAAACAATTCCAATCACAAATTTTTTTTCATCGGGCGGCAAGCCAAAATGTTTTTGCAGGGTAACTTTATTTTGAATTCGCGCCGATAAATCGCCGGCTGAATAATTAGCCGTGATATTGGAATCGGTTTCGGGATTAAAAGAATTTGTGTCAATGCCGTTTAAAATTCCGTAAAGGCTGGAACGCCGTTCAGCCAAAAGCTCATTAAGCTTCTCGCCGAATTCTCCGGTTAAAATTTCTTTGGCGTAGGTGGGCGAAACGGTATTTATGGCGTCGGCAAACATAATTCCCCGTCTCATGCCGTTTAGTTTTAGAAGCCTGGGTTCAAAAAAAGCCGGTATTTTTGACTGACCGGAATCAAAATCCATTTCCGAAAAAATTCAGGAGAATGGGCCGGACGTTGACCTGGTATTTCACTTGAGCCCCGGCACCCCAGCCATGGCAGCGGTGTGGATTCTCCTGGCCAAGACTCGCTTTCCTGCCGAACTTATTGAATCCTCCCGAGAGCACGGTGTCCGCACTGCATCGGTACCTTTTGACATATCGGTCGACTTTATCCCGGACCTGCTCAGGAAACAAGACCAGACCCTGGAGCGGTTGGCAGCCGGTCTGCCTGTCGAGGCCCCGGAGTTTGACGACATCATCCATCGCAGCGAAGTCATGCAGCGGGTGGTGATCAAGGCCCGGCGCATCGCACCCCGTTCCATCCCGGTGCTGATCGAAGGGGAGTCGGGAACCGGCAAGGAGTTGTTCGCACGCGCCATCCATGACGCCAGCCCCCGCAGAGATAAGCCTTTTGTGACCATCAACTGCGGAGCTATTCCATCAGAGCTGGTCGAGTCGGAACTGTTTGGTCATGAGAAAGGGGCCTTCACCGGTGCCGCTACAGCCAGAATCGGCCATTTTGAGGCGGCGCACACCGGCACCATTTTCCTTGATGAGATCGGCGAGTTGCCGAAAGAGATGCAGGTCAAGCTGCTCCGCACCCTGCAAGAAGGCGAAGTCAAGCGAATTGGCGCAACTACGACCCGGAAAGTTGACGTAAGAATTATTGCTGCCACCAACAGAAATCTTATTGACGAGGTAGCCACCGGCTCCTTCCGCGAGGATCTTTTTTACCGGATCGCTGTGGCGTTGATCAAGCTTCCGCCTTTACGTGAGCGGGAAGGTGACGTTAGCCTACTTATTGATCAATTCATTGACCGAATCAACCGGGAAAGCAGCAAAGAACCTGGCTACAAGCAAAAGAAAATTTCTGTATCCGCAAGAAACCTTCTACTTTTGCACTCCTGGCCGGGAAATGTTCGAGAGCTGCAGAATACCTTGACCAGAGCAGCCGTCTGGTCACTTGATGAAGAACTCGGCGAGGAGGACATACGGGAGGCGCTGCTCCCGGTTCCCTCGTCCAGCAAAGGAAAAGACACTATTTTTAATCAGCCTCTGGACCAGGGAATTGACCTGCCGGAGATCATAAATACGGTGGCGGTCCAT
>JAHIST010000050.1 GCA_018818145.1 Patescibacteria group bacterium | reverse complement strand
TAAAGCCGAACAGCTGAAACTTAAAGCTGATAGAGACTTGGAAAGAATAAAAATTGAGAAAGAACAAATGATAGCAGCTGCTCAAGGTAAGGCAGAAGCTATCAGAATTGAAGCGCAAGCATTAATGCAGAACCCTAAAGTGGTAGAACTTCGTTGGATAGAAAAGTGGGATGGAAAAGTTCCAACTTACTGGGGAGAAGCAAGTCCATTTATCGGGCTAAATAACTAAAATAATGAATGGATTCAAAAAACCGCCAATCGGGCGGTTTTTTGGAGGAGATAAAGGCGTTCCTCCAGAGGCGGGCAAAGCAGGTACCGTTAATTTGCTCACGACCATTGTTATAGGGAGATATAGTGAGTAGCCCTTCGACTTAGCTCAGGATAAACGGGGTGGGGTATTAATCAATAAACTAAATCTGTCGTTGTGGTGCCAAGTCTGGTATATAAACATAATTCTGTGCTAACATAAAATAGGTTCTAACGTCGTTCACTACCCCGTACTGCACAAAAGAACTGCTTGTTTGAGCGGTTTTTTGGTAGGAGGGCTCGCGGAGTTAGAACTGGTGGATAACTGTTTAGCAGAAAGATGATATAATAAATAAAAAAATGAACAAAAAATTATTTATAATTTTGATCATTGTCTTAGTTCTAATTATAGGCGGAACGATAGCGATATATTTTGTAAAAATTAGACCACAAAAATCTATAAACGAAGAAATTATTAATAGTGATTCCAATTTCCAATCTTCCCAATGCTTTAATCAGGATTTAGAATTTCTTGGATATGTTAAACCATTAGATAAATCTAAAATAGTTGTTTCCAAAGCTGGTAGTAAAATTATAAAAGATCAAATAATAATAATGTTTAAACAGGAAATTTTAGAACAAAAAATTAGAGAGCTAGTTCAACAAATCAACGCCGAAATTGTTGGGTGCACCCCTGATATAAATTCATTTCAGATAGAATTAAAAGGGGATCCGTCTATTGATAGTCTAGAATCATTTATTGATGCCCTTAATAAAAATCCCGACATACAAGTAGCGGCAACAAATAATATTGCATACCCCAATTAATGTTTTAAATCTGGTATACTAACAAACTCATTCTGCATCCGAATCCCAGTTCTAATAACCTTCACGACCCCCTGCCACTTATTGAGTGTTAAGTAACATGTTACGTAACAAGTTAAGTGGAGCCCCGCCGACGGGAGTCGGCGGCACCTCGTATTTCGGTGGCGGGGCGGAACCCCGCACCGAAGGCCTACGCATCAACCATTCATCTTCCAGCAGGAGCCGGTGGCCTTCTGGTGCGTTGGGCAACACTTTCTATGCCAAGAACTTCACTGAAGAATAAAAATATCAGAAAGCTCACCCGTATGGGCCGCGCGGGCGGCAGCTTGGGGCTGACTTTGCCAAAAGAAATGGTTTCGGCTCTTGGCTGGCAGGAGCGCCAGAAAGTCGTGGCCAAACGCACCCGCGGCGGGATTGTGATTAGGGATTGGAGGAAATAGAGAGTCAAAAACACGCCCCACACAGACTGTGCCATCAGCGGATAGGTTCAAACGACCCGAACGGGTTGGGTTTGACAGCATTTTTGCGGGGGATATAATGAAAATATATGAAAGAAGACTTTTCAGAATTAATTGAATATTTAGACGGCAAGTTTAATGGTGTCGAAGGGGAGTTAAAGGAATTAAAAGAAAACTTTAATCTTCTTCAGATTTCCGTTGACGCTTACGCCAAAAAAGCCGATACATATTTTCAGGAAATGGTTGCCCTGTCTCATAAGGTTGACCGTCATGAAAAATGGCTGCTCCAGTTGGCGGAAAAACTGGGAGTGAAATTGGAGTATTGAGTTTCAGCGGTAAAAAAGGGCGTCGCAAACACTCTCTCTATTTTAAAAGACCGCGTTTAAGGCGGGTTTTTTGGTTGAGGATAACTTTTTGACAGAAATGAGTTATAATAACTGTGATATAATGAAAGAAACCAATAATATTAAAAAATATGGACACGGTAAATTATTTAGACAAAATTTTAACCTCGGCGATTAAACAGCGGGCCAGCGATATTCATGTTCAGCCGGAACGCGAGAGTTTTAACATCGCTTTCCGGATAGACGGCAGTTTATACGTGATTGACACTCTGCTCAAGAGCGAGCAGGAAGAATTTATTTCCCGGATTAAAGTTTTATCTCAAGCCGATATTACTGAAAGCCGCCTGCCCCAGCAGGGGCACTTTGAATTGAATTTTGAGGGTAAAATCTATAATATGAGAATTTCCATCATTCCGACTCTTTACGGCGAAGCAGTGGTGCTAAGAATTTTAAACCGCGACGACATCTTAATTAAGCTTGAAGAACTGGGTTTTGACGATGACCAGCTGAGCGCAATGAACAGGCTGATTTCCAGTCCCTACGGCATGATTTTGATAACCGGCCCCTGCGGTTCCGGAAAAACCGTGCTTCTTTATTCAATCCTTAATGTTCTCAAAAAACCCGGCAAAAATATCCTCACGCTGGAAGATCCGGTTGAATGCCAGATAACCGATATGCGCCAGATTCAGATTAACGAAAAACTGGGTTTGGATTTTGTGTCAGCCATGAAAACCGCGTTGCGCCAGGATCCGGATGTGATGATGCTGGGAGAAATTCGTGACGCCGAAAGCGCCCGCATGGCAGTGCAGGCGGCGCTGACCGGCATTTTGTTTTTTTCCACATTTCACACACTGGATGTTCCGGCGCTGGTTTCGCGCCTGCTGGAAATTGGCATACCCAATTCCATCGCCGCCCAGTCGATCGTCGGCGTGGTTTCTTCGCGGCTGGTGCGAAAAGTCTGCAAGGCCTGCGGCGAGGCGCATCAGATAGATGATTACGAAAAAAGAGTTTTGGACGGCATAAATTTGGAGGGAGCTAAATTCAGAAAGGGAAAGGGCTGCAACGCTTGCAACAACAGCGGCTATTACGGCCGCGTGGGCATTTTTGAAATAACTTCCTTTGATGATGAAATCCGCGCCTGCATAATTGAAAAACAATCTTTTTCCGCCTTACGCAAAATTTTGGAACAGAAAAAGGTAAAAAGCCTGCGCGACGCGGCATGCAATAAAGTTTTAAGCGGGGTGACTACTGCTGAAGAGGTGGTGCGCGTAATCGGCTCGCCGTTTTGACAAAAGCTAGTTTTGAAAAAGCCCGCCTATTGTCCGGCGGGTTTTTTTGTTAGAAAGCCAAAAGATAAATTTTCTGATATAATATAGTCAAGCAAGCCTAATTTATGAAAAAATTTATTTATCTTTGCGCTTCCGTTTTTTTGTTTATTCTGCTGAGTTTTCTGCTGCACGCGGCGATTGAAATTCCCATAATTAATCTTTTAACCCAGGATTTTGCCAAATACAGTTTTGGTTTGAGCTGGTCGCAGTGGTATTTAATCCATCACCTTGGCACAGCGCTGCTTTTGATTTTAGCTGTGGTCGCAGGATATTTTGTCGGCCAGCGGTGGTGGCGGATAATTTACATTGAAAAAAAATATCGCGGCTGGCGTTGTTGGTACAAGGGCAGGGGATTCTCTTTGGTGGAGCTGTTGGTGGTTATAGCAATTATCGGAATTCTGGCGACAATTATTGCGGTGGCTTTGAGTTCGGGCACGGTCAAAGCGCGCGACACCAGGCGCAAGGCGGAATTGTCGCAAATCGGCCGTTTTTTGGCGGGCAGCTCCTGCTATTTGCCAAATGCCGGTCCGGGCGATTATGATATATTAATATTGGTTGATGAGCTTAAGCTGAAATACCCGAATATAGCTCAGTATGCCAATCTGGCGCCCAAAGACCCCAAAACCGGCACTGACACGCAGTCGTTTTATCGCTATGTTGTCAATGACAACGCGGTCAGGTGCGCGCTATACGCTAATCTGGAAAACGCGGACGAGCCGGTCACTCTATCAGGTATCAGCGCGCCGACCGCAGGCGGCGGCACGGGCGTGCTGCAGGCATCAAGCGCGGGCTGGAACGGGAGCGATAAATATTATCAGGTTTCAAATTAAATAAATAAATTATGGCTGAAGAAAATTTTAATCAATTTTTAACCGAAAGCGAAATCAATCGGGTCAGCCGCTGGCAGAAATTTTTTGAGCCTATTTGCCGTCGTATTTTTCAAACGTTGGCCGGCTTGCAGATTTTAATTCCGCCGGACGTCCAAAATTTAAATAGCCCCGTGTTGATCGTGGCTAATCATGTCAGCTGGCTGGACCCGTTTTTGATTGGCGCGGCGCTTTTTGGCCAAGTCAAAATTTTTCCATTTTTTTATATCACCAAAGACAAACTTATTAATTTTCCGCTGTTTGGCCGTTTCATCAAACGGCTGGGTGCGTTTGCGGCCCACCGGGGCGAGGGCCTGGAAAAATCGCTGGCTTTGCCCAGAGGGCTTTTAAATTCCGGCCATTCAGTGGTCTTTTTCCCGCAAGGCCGGCTTTATGAAAAATTTGAAGTAGAGCAGGGTCGGCCGGGTGCCGCCGCTCTGGCGCTGGCCACGAATAAGCCGATTTTGCCGGTGGCGATTTTGGGATTAACTAAACTTTCTTGGCTGAAATTTTTTTTGGGCAAGTACGAAATAAAAATAGTCGTCGGCCGGCCGTTTTCGCTAAAAGACAAGCTCCTGCCCGACAGCCAGCCAAATATAGAATTGGCAGCGAAAATTATTATGGAGGAAATTAAAGAGCTATTGGGGGTTGGAGTTCGGTGAATAACATCTTAAAACACAAAAGACCCCTGAATCTTGATATAATAGAAGTAATTTCCCCGCGCCTCCGTGCGCGGGGCTAAAGCGGGAAGAAAAATGGGAATGTGTGTTAGATTGAAAGCATGGCTACCAATAGATTCCGAGCATCAGCTCAT
>JAHIST010000049.1 GCA_018818145.1 Patescibacteria group bacterium | reverse complement strand
GTTCAACCGGCTCAAAATTTATTTCACCGAGGCGGAACCAACCAACCGTTCCCCTGATTTCCTTCCCCAAAATCAGGACTAAAACCAGCAGAATTAATAAAATTACATATAAAACAATTGGAATGAAAGTGTAATTTTTAAAAATTCTATAGTCAAAAAAACTCAAACCAAACATTACCGCCGCTCCAATAGCGACAAAGAGAATTTGTTTATTAAAAAAATTACCGGCCTGCTCGCCGGCGTCTATTCCAAAAAGCGTCAAGGAACCAACCAAACAAAGCACCAAAACCGAAATAATTAAAATCCAGTCAAGTTTTTTAAAGTGAAGAATCACCAGCCGCTAGCCACCAGCCGCTAGCCACCAGCCAATGTCTTGACTATTGGCTATATGCTAGACCCTAATGGCTAAATTAGTATTCCTGAAATTTTTCCGGCACGCCGTATTTGCGCATAAAATTATCGTCGGATAAAAGATTGGTTTCAACTTGAATCTCCGACTCAAGGCTCTCTAAAAGTTCTTCTCCAATGGAAGCGGGCCAAAATGTTAAAAAATATCTGTCCTCGCCGGCAAGAATTGTTCGCGCTTCGGTTTTATTGACTCCGACGATTCGCCTGTCGCCATCCAGTAAAATAACCGAAACAACTATATTTTCAAAATTAAACGCGCTGTCGTTTTTTATCAGGCCCGAAACCTCAAAAGCGCCCGGCGGATTTTCCAAAAAACCAAATTGTTTATTGTAAACATATAGTGCGGGCAAACTGTAATTTTCGTTAATTTTTTTCCATTCCTCTTTTGGTACCGAGGACAAAAACAACTCCGCTTTAGCGACTTTTTCAGAGATATTCACGCCGCCCTCAATTAAATATTTTTTTTGATTGGGCAAAATAAAGCTTTCGCCAAATTGTTCTTTTATAAGCTCCCCGGCCGAACCAAAAAGGCGGAAAGTATAATTTAGCTTGCTCAAACCGAAATTAGGATTGGGATTAATAAGATAAGCTGCTAAATCATATTTGCCGCTATTTAGCGGGAAAAATTTTACCCAGCTGACCTGAATGTCTTTGATAGTCAAACGCTCACAAGAAAAGGTACAGGGCCCGCCGCAATCAACGCCTTCTTCGTTATGATTTTGGATGCCGTCAAAGCAAGTCGGCGCCTGACGAAAAAACGCCAAATAAACACCCGCGCCAATCAGGGCTAAAATAATTATAACAATTAAAACAATCATCAATTGCTTACGAACGCGGTAACCCATAAAAATAATTAGCATGAGCGCATTCGCATACCCGAGCGTAGCCCGCAAGGGCGAAGCGAGGTTGCGCTTTTCGCACACAAAATAAAAGCCTTATAATGTTTAACTTCATTATAAGGCGTAAAAAGATGAAGGTAAAGAGCCTATTTCCTAGTATTTTAAATCGCGGTTTATTTATTTGTTTTTCATTAAACATTTAGTCTATAACGCCGGGATCGCCAGATATGGCCGATTGGCAAAAAGCTCTCTCATTAGACAGTCCTCGGCTAATAATTCAACAAATTCCGATAATTCAAGCTCTGGATCATCAAAATCTATAGTTCCTTCAAATTCAAGCCACTCATAAAATTTCGGGTCAATAAATACGTTGTCCCATTCGCCACAATCAGGACAGTAAAATACCGACACCAAATCATAGCCACAGTCTCTCCAAGAAACAGCTTTTGAGCCAACCTCTGCCCAGTAAAATTCCATAAATTTTCCGCAAAATCTGCAATTCTTTAAAACTGGCTGCCGTTTCATGCATTCCCTCCTTTACAAAGGTACTATATCTATTGAATATCTTATAATAATACTTGTCAACCAAATAAAAAAGGGTTTGTCTTGGCGACGGCCGGATTTTATCCCCCACCATTATTATGGCGGGGCAAGTCAGCGCTGATTGGTTTAACCCCTCACCAGAGCGAAGCCCCGTACCTAAGCTTGCGCATGGTACTGGGACGAAGCTCGGTGCGGGGCATCGCTTCTCTGCTGCGCCCCGCACCAAAAACAAAAAGAAGCGTATAGTCTTGGCACCGGCCTACTCTCGCTAAGGCTTAAGCCCTAACTACCATCAGTGCTGATT
>JAHIST010000048.1 GCA_018818145.1 Patescibacteria group bacterium | reverse complement strand
TCAGAGATATGGCAATTTCTCTGTATGAATAACCCCTGTTCAATAGGATGGAGAGTTCCAGCCTATCTGGCTTTGAAAAGTGCGTGTACTTCATATGTATTTATTATACCTGAAGTGGTGCACTTCAAAGTTAAGTTTACAGCTTTCTTTAAATTTTCAATCCCGCGAAGCGGGAGCAAAAAATTTAATAAGAAAACTCCCGCAACTTCCGCGACCGAAGGGAGCGAGAAGTTGGCGAGATCCCGCGTCTCCCGAACTGATCACCTGCTGAATTATATAATGTCAGTTTCGCGGCAGTGCGGGATTACGCACTCTAACCTCACTTCGTTCGGGATGGTGCGGCGACTTTACCCCGCTCCAATTCCGTCCAAGAATATGGTATAATAATTAAATAAAGGCGGAGCCGCTTCGCTCTCCAAGGACGGAATTATAAGGCTCTTGGTTGGAATTGGGGCGGGGTGCTCAATGTTGTAGTAAAATTTTATCACTACGCATTGCGCTTCGCTCTAAAATTTTAACAACATTGGCATGCCCGATTTATTCCAAATATCCAGAATTCTTGGCTTGGCCGCATTATCGTTCGTGGTGGCTTTTTTATTAACTCCTCTTTGGACGCATTTCCTTTATAAGTGGCGCATGGGCAAACAAATCAGAAATGAAGGCGCGCCAATTTTTCAGCAGATGCACGAAAAAAAAGCCGGCACGCCCACTATGGGCGGACTGCTTATCTGGCTGACTGTTTTACTTTTAGCCTTATTTTTCTGGGGACTTTCAAAAATTGGCATTGATTCAATAATCGGCAAGCTTAATTTTCTAAACCGCGGGCAAACGCTTCTGCCGCTGGGCGCGCTGGTTGCTTCGGCTCTGGTTGGCTTGGCAGATGATTTAATGGGCATTTTCCGCATCGGCCCCAGGGGCGGAGGGCTAAAAATGCGCCACCGCCTGATTATTTATACTTTGATTGCGGCCTTTGGCGCCTGGTGGTTTTTTTCAAAATTAAGCTGGAGCACAATTCACGTTCCTTTTGTCGGCAATTTTGACATTGGCATCTGGTATATTTTGATTTTTATTTTCATTCTGGTCGCCACCTCTTTTTCGGTAAACGAAACCGACGGGCTTGACGGCTTGGCCGGCGGAACTTTGCTTACGGCTTTCGGTGCTTACGGCGTAATCGCTTATTCGCAAGGACATTATGATTTAGCCGCTTTCTGCGGCGTAATTATCGGGGCGCTGCTAGCATTTTTGTGGTTTAACATCCATCCGGCCAGATTTTTTATGGGCGACACGGGCGCGATGGCGCTTGGGGTAACGCTTGGTATTATCGCCATGCTGACAAACCAGTTTCTGCTGCTGCCTCTTATCGGATTTGTATTGGTAATTGAATCATTATCTGTAATAATTCAAACAATTTCCAAAAAACTGAGAGGCAAAAAAATATTTCTTTCAACACCTATTCATCACCATTTTGAAGCCAAAGGCTGGCCGGAAACCAAAGTCACCATGCGTTTCTGGATTATTTCCTGGGTGATGGCAGCACTGGGACTAATTATCGCGTTTTTGGATAGATTCTATTTATAGTTCAAAATGTAAAAATCAAAAATCAAAATTACAATTAAAAAATGAGAAATGAAAAAAGCAACTCATATCATTTTTATATCAATTATTTTAATAGAGATTATCTTGGTTCTTATTTTTTATTTTCCGCTAGGGAATTCTTGTGGCAGCGCCTGCGACTCGCATAGTTTACTTAATCCTTTCGGCTATTCATCCGAAGAAACTGGTGCATGTATTATGGTGTGCGCTTATACGCCTCATTTCGTATTCTATATTATTACTGATTTGTTTGTTGTAACTTTGGCATTATATATTGTCTTTTTAATAACAGAAAAAATACCCGCCAAGATAAAAAATAGAAAGTTATTATACAGATTTTTGCTGTTAATTTCGTTTTTTATCATTATAATTGGCTTGTGTCTATTGATCGGCTTTCTAATTAACCTACATGACTTCAAACGATTTTAAAGACAAAAAAATAACCGTCATGGGCATTGGGCTCCACGGCGGGGGAGTAGGCGTGATTAAATTTTTGGCGAGCCAGGGGGCGCGGGTTCTGGCGACTGATTTACGTTCCAAAGAAGAATTAAAAGAATCTTTGGAAAAATTAAAAGATTTGCCCGTTGAATATGTTTTTGGCGAACACCGAATGGAAAATTTCATTGAAACCGACATGGTTATAAAAAATCCCGGCGTGCCGGAAGATTCGGAGTTCTTAAAAGCCAGCCGAGATAAAAAAATACCAATTGAAAGCGACATCGGCATATTTTTTGAATTGTGCCCGGCGCCGATTATTGGCGTTACCGGCACCAAAGGAAAATCAACAACCGCCGCGCTTCTGGCCAACATTTTAAAAAAAGAATTCCCGCAGGTGATTTTAGCCGGTAATATCCGCGCCTCTGTCTTGGAAAAACTTCCCGAAATCACCAAAGACTCAATCGTTATACTGGAGCTTTCCTCGTGGCAATTAGCCGACGCTAAAGAGCATAAAAAAGGCCCTCGGGTAGCCGTCATAACCAACATTTTACGCGACCACTTAAACCGCTATCGAAATTTTGAAAGCTATATCGCCGACAAAAAATTGATTTTTAAATTTCAAAGAGACAATGACTATCTTTTTTTAAATTTCTGCGATCCGCTGCTTAAAGAAAGCTCAAAGGAAGTCACCTCTCGCATTTATTTTTATTCACATGACGGCGACGCGCTGCTAAAAGAAGAGCTGCCTCGGCTGAATCAAAAAGCCCGCATCGGCGCCTATCTTAAAGGCAAAAAAATATACTACGGCGCAGCGCATCAGGAAATCTGCAGTTTAAAAAACATCAAACTGATCGGACGCCATAACTTAGCCAATGTTCTGGCAGCTGTTTCGGTCGCTGACCTTTACAATGTGCCGCCCGGAAAAATTAAACTGGCGCTCCATGAATTTACCGGCCTGGAAGGACGGCTTCAGCTGATAAAAGAAACCGGCAATGTCAAATATATAAATGATACCGCTGCCACGACGCCGGACGCCGCCATTGCCGCCGTTAACGCGGTTGAGGAACATTTTTATAAATCCCCAAACCTTATGCCCACAGAAAGGTGTGGGGATAAAAAGCACGGCTCAGAAATAATCTCCGTACAAAACGCGCCCAAAAAAATAATTTTGATTTCCGGCGGCGCAGACAAAAAATTGGATTTTACCGAATTTGGCGAAATTGTCAATAAAAAAGTCAAACACACAATCTTGCTGCCCGGCTCGGCAACCGAAAAAATAAAAAAGGCGATAGACCAGCAAAAAACGCCTATTTTAAAAACAAGCACGATGGCCAATGCCGTGCGCCACGCCCAAAAACTGGCAAGCCCCGGCAACATAGTGCTCCTTTCCCCGGGTTGCGCGAGCTTCGGTTTATTCAGGCACGAATTTGAAAGAGGAAAAGTCTTCAACGACGCCGTAGCGATGCTGAAAAATCCAAATGTCAAAATCCAAATTTCAAATCAAGCTCAAAGCTCAAAGTCCAAAATTTGATGTTTTTTAATCTTTTGGATTTTGGATTTGATTTGACATTTGAGCCTTAAATCTTATTCTCATGCCTCGTAATTTCCGTCAACCAGATTATACATTATTTGTCATTGTCGCAATTTTAGTGATTTTTGGCTTAATTATGGTCTCTTCCGCCAGCGTTGTCCTCTCCCAAGAAAATTACCAAGAAAGCTACTATTATCTGAAAAATCAGGTTCTGCGCGGTCTTCTGCCAGGTTTGCTGTTGTGCGTCGCGGCATTTTTCATCCCATACCGTTTCTGGAAAACTTTGGCCCTGCCCCTCTTTGTTGGCACGGTTTTGATGCTGACTTTGGTTTTTGTTCCCGGGCTTGGCCTGGCCCACAGCGGAGCAAAACGCTGGCTGAGTCTTGGCCCGATAAACATTCAGCCTTCCGAATTTTTAAAACTGACTTTTACCATCTATCTAGCCGCCTGGCTGGCGAACAAAGAAAAAGGGATAAAAACTTTCTTTGAGGGTTTAGTTCCTTTTGTCATTTTAGTAAGCATTTTGGCGATAATGCTGATTCTGGAGCCGGATATCGGATCGCTTGGTGTTATCGGCTTCACGGCCGTTGCTCTTTATTTTCTGGCTGGCGCCAGAATTTCTCATTTGAGCATTATCGGCGCCGGCTCCTTGGCTCTTTTCTGGCTTCTGACAAAATTCTTTTCCCACGCCTCAAACCGGCTGCAGGTTTTCTTGCGCCCGGAACTAGACCCGCAGGGTATTGGCTATCAGGTAAATCAAGCTCTGCTGGCTTTGGGTTCGGGCGGCATTCTCGGCTTGGGGCTGGGCCAGGGACTTCAAAAATTCAAGTTTCTGCCCGAGCCGGCAACCGATTCAATCATTGCCGTCATAGGCGAAGAGCTCGGATTTATCGGCTTGCTGGCACTGCTTATTTTATTTGTTCTTCTCGCCTGGAGGGGCTTCAAAATCGCTCGCCACGCGCCGGATCAATTTGGAATGCTGCTGGCTGGCGGCATAACCAGCTGGATAATAATTCAGACGCTAATTAATATTGCGGCAATCTGCGGATTAATTCCCCTAACAGGAATTACCTTGCCGTTTATTTCTTTGGGCGGCTCTTCTTTGGCTATCTCTTTGACCGCAATGGGAATTTTACTTAATATATCTAGGTACAGCTCAAAATAAATCCAAAATCTAAAGCTCAAATGTCAAATCAAATCCAAAATCCAAATAACAAAAAGAGTAAATTAATTTGGATTTTGAGCTTTGAGCTTGATTTGAAATTTGGATTTTGACATTTGGATTTTACAACTATGCGTATTGTCTTAACTGGCGGCGGCACTGGTGGGCATTTGTTCCCCATAATTGCCGTGGCCAGAGAAATAAAAAATTTAATACAGAAAAACGTCATGCGCGTCCCGCCAGACGAGGGCAGTTCGGTTGAATTTATGTTCGTCGGCCCCAAAACAATAGGCGAAGAGGAATTAGCGAGCGAAGGAATTGCGCACAAAATAATTTTAGCCGGCAAAATGCGCCGCTATTTTTCGCTGAAAAATTTTATTGATGTTTTCAAAGCGCCTCTTGGATTCCTGCAGTCCCTGTGGCATCTTTTTGTTTTTATGCCCAATGTTATTTTCAGTAAAGGCGGGTATGGCAGCGTTCCGGTAGTGCTGGCAGCCTGGATTTTCCGTATTCCTGTTTTAATTCATGAATCTGACGCCACCCCGGGGCTCGCCAATAAATTTTGCGCTAAATTTAGCAAACGAATAGCGATTTCTTATATGGATTCGGTTCAATATTTCCCAGAGAAAAAAACAGCTCTAACCGGCAATCCGGTCAGGGCAGGGCTTTATGGCGGCTTAAAAGAAGAAGCCACAAGGCTTTTTGGCTTAAGCGGCGCAAAACAAATAATTTTAATTTTAGGCGGCAGCCAGGGAGCGCAACCGATAAATGATATTGTTTTTGCTTCAATTCCGGCATTAATTTCCCGCTGCGAAGTCATTCATCAATGCGGACCGGCCAATTACGATTCGTTAAAACAGCTAATCGCCGGCCAGTCGTATCCGGGCTATTTTCTTTTCCCGTTTTTAAATGAGGAGCAAATGCGCCACGCCTACGGGGCGGCCGATTTAGTTGTTTCGCGGGCCGGGGCGGGCAGTATTGCCGAAATTTCGGCGCTGGGAAAACCCAGCATAATTATTCCTTTGCCCAACGCCGCGGCTGACCACCAAAATAAAAACGCGGTGGAATACGCCCGTTTTGGGGCAACCTTGGTGCTGGAACAGATGAATTTAACGCCCCATCTTTTCCAAAACCGCATTTTCGCCCTGCTGGACAATACCGATTTGCTGGCAAAAATGTCCGCCAACGCCAGAACATTCAAACAAGAAGAAGCCGCCGCCAAAATCGCGCAAGAGATATTAAATATAGCAAAATATTAATTAACAATTGATCAATTGAACAATTCTACAATTAAAAAATTTAAGATCCGCACCCGCTTTGCGCCAAGTCCCACCGGTTTTTTGCATATCGGCGGTTTGCGCACAGCGCTTTATTCTTATTTATTCGCCAAACAACACGGCGGGCAGTTTGTGCTGCGCCTGGAAGACACGGATATTAATCGAATTGTTAAAGGCGCGGCGGAAGCAATTTACAGCGGCCTGAAATGGGCGAGGATAGAATATGACGAAGGACCGGATATTAGCGGGCCTTTTGAGCCGTACGTGCAGTCTCAGCGCTTAGATATTTACAAAAAGTACGCACAGGAATTAATTAACGAGGGTTTTGCGTATTATTGTTTTTGCGACGAGCAAACATTGGAACAAATAAGGAAAGAACAGATCGCCAAAAAACAGGCGCCAAAATACGACGGCCGCTGCCGCTCTCTTCCAAGAGAAGATATTAAGGTCAGGCTTCAACAAAATCAGTCGCATGTTGTAAGAATGAAAATTCCCGAAAGACGTGTCATTGAAGTAAATGACATTGTCCGGGGTAAAGTAATTTATAAATCCGATGAACTGGACGATCAGGTCTTATTAAAGTCCAACGGCTACCCGACCTACCACTTGGCGGTGGTGATAGATGACCATTTAATGGAAATCTCTCACGTTACCCGCACCGAAGAATGGCTGCCTTCCACGCCAAAACATATTTTACTTTATGAGTATTTTAACTGGAAGGCGCCCCAATGGGCGCACCTGCCGCTCCTGCTCAATCCCGACAAAACAAAAATGAGCAAGCGCAAAGGCGATATAGCCCTTGAAGATTATATTAAGAAAGGCTATTTGCCTCAAGCAATGATTAACTATTTGGCGTTTTTGGGCTGGAATCCAGGGGCGCCCGCCTTCGCTGAAGCTTCGACGGGTAAAGAAAAAGAAATTTATTCAATGGAGGAACTGCTTAAAGATTTTCGGATAGAAAAAGTCCACAAGGCCGGCGCGGTGTTTAATATTGAAAAATTAAATTGGTATAATCAGTATTATATCCGGCAGATGCCAGAACAACAACTACTGGAAAAATGCCAGCTATATTTACCGGAAAATAAAACTGGCTTTGGCGGCGAACAAATCATAAAAATGCTTAATCTGGAAAAGGAACGCGCCAACACGCTTGGCGAAATAGGGGAGGGCATTAAATTCTTTTTTGAACCGCCCGCATACACAAAAGAATTATTGAAATGGAAAGAGATGGCGGACAAACAAATCAAAAAATCACTGACAACTTCCAAAAAAATAATTTCTGAAATTCCCGACGAAGAATTCACCGTTGAAAATTTAAAATCCATTCTGCTCTCCGAAGCCGAAATTATGAAAAATAGGGGAGAGTTGCTCTGGCCTTTGCGCGCGGCTCTATCCGGCCAGCAAAATTCTCCGCCGCCGTTTGAGATTATTGAAATTTTAGGTAAAAAAGAAACTTTAGCCAGAATTAATAAAGCAATAAACTTACTATAGTATTTCACATAATGATCCGCTTTCTGCTTTCCGCTATTATTGCCGCCTTTTTAATAATACACCCTGCCATCGCGCTGGCTACTTTAGCCGATGATTTACAGGCCGAAATAGACCAAAAGCAAGCCCAAATCCAAGAGCTGGAAAAACAGATTGCCAATTACCAGGCAATGATTAAAAGCAGCCAGAGCCAAGGAACCACGCTGAAACAGCAAATCAGCAAAATGGAAACCCAGATAAAAAAGCTGGAGGCCGAAGTCAAGCTCAATCAAACAAAAATATCCGAAGCCAACCTGAAAATCCGAGGGCTGACTTCTGATATTCAAACCCAGAGCATAGCGCTGGAAAACCAAAAAACAAACTTAGGCCAGATTCTGCGCACCATTGACGAATACGACCAAGAAAATCCTTTTTCGCTCGTTCTAAAAAATAATAATTTTTCCGACTTTCTGAATCAGG
>JAHIST010000047.1 GCA_018818145.1 Patescibacteria group bacterium | reverse complement strand
GCAAATATGCCGTATCTTTTTCTCCTTCCACCACGCCAATTTTTGCCTCAACCAAAAGATTAAATTTTTTTGGCTCGGTCCAGACAAGTTTTTCTTTTTTATCCGCGTGCCATTTCTCGTGCTCTTTTATCACTTCTTCCTGGTCAGCCCGAAAACGCTGATGGCAAGTTTTGCATTCAATTAAAGGGTCGGTGAAGCCGGCGGTGTGGCCGGACGCTTCCCAGACTTTGGGATTCATTAAAATAGAAGCGCTCACGCCAACAACATCCTCTCGGTCGCGAACCATTATTTTCCACCATTCCTGTTTGACATTAAATTTTAATTCCGCGCCCAGCGGGCCGTAATCCCAGGTGCCTTTCAGCCCGCCGTAAATTTCCGAGCCCGGATAAACAAAACCCCGGCGTTTGCAAAGAGATACAATTTTTTCCATCAAATCCTGTTTCATAAAACTAGTAACTTAAAAACTAAAACTAAAAACCAATAACTAGAAACTACCTCCAGCATATCTTTTTTATTCTCTCTTGACAAGATTTAATTGCCTGCTATACTCAAATCACTAAAAAAGTTCTTTCAGTTGGCGATCCGCAGGGTGGTCGGGCACCCCAAAGCAAAGGGCTAGTGGTGGCTCACCGACCAGGGGTAGTTGAAGGATTAAGGCTACCCTTGAGATAGGAGCAATCCTCGGAGGGCTCACAAATTGAAGAGGCAGGGCTCTCTTAAAGAAGACCTCCCAAAGGGAAAATCGCGGGGCTATCGGGTTTTGTTTCCCGAAGGATGCCTGTGCGTCATCGAACGGAGAAGCGCGCGGATCGCCATCCCTTTTAAAAGGTATAGTCAAAAGGCTATACCTTTTTTATTTCAATAAACGATTTACTATTGGCGATAAGCTATTAGCTAATAGCTATTTTCCCCAGACCGCGTTTTCCAAATGTTCTATTTTTGCCAAGCCGGAATTCGGGTTTAGTGCCACCAGCAAAACATCAATCCGCCAAAAAGTTTGGGGCGGAATTTTTTTATGCGCCAGATAGGTTTTGGCGGCGCGAATCAGCCGTCGCTGTTTTTGATAATGGACGTTCTGGGCGGCCAGCGCCGCGTCAAATTCACTGCCCGCGCCCTTGATAGTTTTGACCTCAACAAAAATAATTTCCTCAATCTTTGTGCTAAATATGCCCGATGTTTTGGCCGCGACAATATCAATTTCGCCGCCTTTAATGCGCCAGTTGCGGTCTAAAATCTTGTAGCCTTTTTGCTTTAAATAATTTGCGGCGAATTCCTCACCAACATCGCCAAATTGTCGTTTTTCGCTTGGCATTAAAAAATCCCCCTCTTTTCCCTCCCCTTCTAAAGGGGAGGGAAACTTTTTATTTCCGCAAAATTTCCATCAGTTCTAAATAAAACTTTAAATTATGAATTGTGGCCAGCCGCTGCGCCAAAGGTTCAGCCGTGCGGAAAAGATGATTCAAATAGGCGCGGGAATAATTTTTACAAGTATAGCAGGCGCAACGCTCATCAATTGGCTTGAAATCTTTGGCAAATTTGGCATTTGCTACCTGAATTGTTTGATAAAATTTTTTGGATTTTGGATTTTGAAATTTATTTGAAATTTGGGTTTTGAAATTTGGGTTTTGCATGTATATTCTTCCGTGTCTTGCCTCGCGCGTCGGAATCACGCAATCAAACATATCAATTCCAGCGTTGACCGCGGCCACAATTTCTTCGGGCCGGCCCAAACCCATCAAATAGCGCGGTTTGTCTGACGGCAAAAGAGGCAAAACGTATTTTAAAACTTTAGACAGATATTTTCTGGGCTCCCCCACCGCCACGCCGCCGATAGCATAACCATCCCAGCCCGAGGCTGGTCCGCCTTGGGCGGAAAAACCAATTTCAATTAATTCCCGCGCGCTTCTCTCGCGCAAATCCTTATAAATTCCGCCCTGAACAATACAAAAAAGAAGGGGACGCGATAACCCCGCCCTCTCCCTCCCCTTCTGAAGGGGAGGGTTGGGGTGAGGTACTTTTTTATCAAAATATTTTTTGCACCTGGCCGCCCAGTCGCTTGTGCGCTTGACTGCCTGTTCAACTTTCTCATGCGCGCAAGGAAAGGTTGGGCATTCATCCAACACCATGATAATATCGGACCCTAACGTTAGCTGAATCTCAATTGACTTTTCGGGCGTTAAAAAATATCCTTTGCCGTCATACGGATCGCGAAATTCCACGCCTTCGTCAGTGATTTTAACAGAACTTTTAATAGTGAGCTTTTTTTCGGCGCTTGGCGCAGCGTCGAGCGAAGGCCGGCGTCCCGTCCCGCAAAGGCGGGACGGGACAGGGCTGGAGTGGGTGGCCGAGAGCGAGGCGTTGCGCCAAGCGCCGCCCTGCTTATTTGCCATTTTTTCCCCCAACGAAAAAACCTGGAAACCTCCGCTGTCAGTCAAAATCGGCCCGCGCCAGTTCATAAACCCGTGCAAATCGCCTTGGCCCGCCGAAGCCCCGCGCCTTGCGGGGCGAAGGCGGCCGGCTTTTTTTATAACTTCTATCCCCGGCCTCAACCAAAGGTGATACGTATTGCCCAAAATTAATTCCGCCCCGAGTTCTTTTAATTCTTCCGGGGTCAAATTTTTCACCGCCCCCTTGGTGGCAATGGGCATAAAAACAGGAGTCCTGACGACTCCTTTTCGTGTTTCTATGGCGCCAATGCGTCTATTTGATTTGTTATTTTTTCTTTTAAAAAAAGATGTCATTAAATTTCAAATGCCAAATTTCCCCGGCCTCGCCCGAGGCGAGCCGAGGGCGGGCTAATTTCTAATCAAATCCCAATGACTAATGTCTAATATCAGTCCCGCTTTGCGGGACTCTATTAGAAATTAATAATTAGTAATTTATTGTGCCACTCTCCCCTTCTCCCAGCCGACAGTCGGGTCGTCGGGCAAGTCGGTTTTCAAAGTTTGAGATGCCGTGGTTATGGTGTTTAAAGTAAAAGTGTCAAAACCGGAAGCCTGCGCGTTGCTGATAATTTCGGCGTTTGAGCCGACTTGAGAAATTGAAGGAATAAAGGCCACCTGAAACGCTACATATTTGACGGCCGATAAAATTCCCGTGGCTGCTGAAAGTTTATCCAGTTTCCAGCTAATTTTGCCGGTGGCCGAATCATATTTTAAACTTTCCCCGGTCGGATAAATCCTATCTAGCCACTGGATATACGGAGGCAGATAACCTTCAACCACAACGCCGGTTAAATCATTGGAAACATTCAAAAGCTGCAAATAAATTGTGTAGGTGGTGCGCTGGCCAACGCGGGGAGGGAGAGGGCCGGAATTGGGCATTAAATTGTCGCTGTAAAAACCCTTAACATTTAAAGTTAAGCGGGAATTTATTTTAATTGCCAGCTGATTGGCGCCTTTGATTTGAGTACCGACCAAGGAAAGAGGAACATTGGGCGAATCAATTTCGGCGCCAGTCAAAATGGTGAAATTTTTGTCAGAATAATTGTTAACCGGCAGCTTGTCTTTTATTCGCAAAGAAAAAGTGACCTCTCCTTCTTCACGTGCCTCCAAAGAATTCAGCTCCGGCAGGGAGGAAGCGTTCCAGGTAATGATGCCGCCAGCACTGCTGAAAAATCCTTTCTGCGCCGAGACGCTGGTTAAATCAATTGCCTGGCTGTCAATTTTTACGGTGATGACCACAGGGCCGATAGCCACGGCGGTAGTATTGCGATATTTTACTATATAGTTTAAGGTCTGGCCCAAATCGGCTGTCAAAGTCTCCTGATTTGCCAACGCCAGCTCAACAAACAAAGGAGAAACTGAAATTTCCGGCGAGGCCAGAGCTTGGGCATAAGCAATAAAAACATCGTCTTTTTGAATACCAACCCGCGCCCGAAAAATTTTGCTGTCGCCTTCAGAACCGCTCACCGTGCCCTTAATCACAATCCTGCCTTCTTCCTGTCGGCCGATCTCGGGCAAAATCCAGATATTATCTCCTTCGGCCGGCGCGGGATAAGCGCCCTCGTATGTAAAGCCCGCCGGATATTCTAACTGAATTCTGGAATCGCTAAAAGTGGCGTCAGAAGTATTTAAATATTTCAAGCTAAAATTAATCGTCTGGCCCGAAACTATTCTTTCGGGCAAATCAAAATTTAAAACCAGCGGCACCGAAATTATGGTGCTGGTAAAATCAGCCGTATTGATAAAATCGGAGCTGATGTTGGCGGGCCGATATTTTAATTTAGCTGAAAATTTTTGCTGGCTGTCTTTGTCTCCCAAAACCCGGGCCTTAAATTCTGCTTGGCCTTCCTGCCCAACGGCCAGCTGGCCCAAATCTTTCGTGCTGACGGGCAAATTTCCCTGCAGTCTGATTTCTTGCGTATCGCCAGGAAAAGCCTGTTCGGGATATGTAAATTCCAAAACGACATTTTCTAAAATGGCGTTGGTATTATTTTTAAAGCGGACAATATAATTAATGTCTTCGCCGCTGACGATTCTTTCCTGGCCGTAAATATTCAGCGCCACTTTGGTTTTGTCAAAAGAGTCGCGGCCAAGCATAAAAAACCAAGCAGCCGCGCCGGCTAAAACCAAAACCGCCGTGCCCCCCGCAAACCAAAAAATTCTCCTTTTGATTAAGCCCCGCCAGGGCAGTTTAGCGTCGCGCTCCGACCACTCCGGCGCCTCCTCCTGTGGTTCCAAACTAATATGCCCGGGCTCAAAAGCTTCGGGGGGCTGAGGCCGGTCCTGAATGTTTTCACCTTCTTCGTATAAACGCTTTTTTAGTTCGTCTAATTCCATAGGTTAATTATATCCTATTTTATTTAATTTTTGAACTGCTATTTTTTATTTTGCTTTTTGCTTTTTAATTTTTGATTTTTTTATCATTTCACCCAATATTTATTTTTTATAATCTTATCTTCTTCCTCTTTCTTCTCTTCAATTTTTTCCTTGGCCATGACGCGTAGCTGCGACAAATCAGACTCGTTCAATTCTTTGGCGCGCCGAGACAAATCTTCTTTGTTATTTTTGTTTTGGTCTTCAATCACCTCCGCCAGTAACACGTCCAAAATCGCGCCGATTTTCGGACCGGGTTCAATTTTCAAAATTTCCAAAATATCATTGCCGTTAATTTTTAACATTTTGACAGATATGGCATCGTGCTGGACTTTTTCCACCATATACTGAAAATGACGCAGCCGGTAGGGCTGGGCTTTGGGCACGCCCGAGCCCAAACGGTCAGCCACGCGCAGAGCGATCAGATCTTCCATCTTTTCGGGACCAACGCGGACAAGCAGACGCCGCACGCCCGCTTCGGTCACCGCGCCGATATCGTAAACAAACATATGATTGCGGATTAGGTTGGCGACGCGCTCAATAATTTCGCGCGGGAATTTCAGCCGCTCCAAAATCTTAACCGCGGCGCGCGCGCCCATAATGTCGTGATTATAGAAAGTTGATTCCAGCCCTTCTCCCCTCTTGGCCTGGGGTTTGGCCACGTCGTGCAGCAGCGCGGCCAGACGCACCGCCAGATTAAATTTTTTCTGTACGGCAAACTTTAAAGAAAACACTGCGTGCTCAAAAATTGTATAAATATGATGGCGATTTTGAGAAACGCCAATTCCTTTTTCCAATTCCGGAATTATAAATTCCAGCAAGTCCAGTTCGCGCAAAAGTAAAATTCCTTCGTCAGCCCGCTCGCTCATGAGAATTTTTTCCAGCTCGTCACGGACTCTTTCTTTGGCAATCGCCTGCAGCCAGCCGGCGTTTTTTTTGACAGCTTTTTTAGTTTCTTCTTCTATCGCAAAATCAAGCTCTACGGCGAAACGTACCGCCCTTAACATACGCAGAGCGTCTTCATTAAATCTTTCTTCAGGATTGCCGACCGCGCGAATTAAGCGATCTTTTAGGTCTTTCTGGCCTCCAAAAGGATCAATGATTATTGGTTGTTGACTGTTGGCTGTTGGCTGTAGCGCGAGAGCATTGACAGTAAAGTCCCGCCGCGCTAAATCTTCTTCCAAATTTCGCGTGAAACTAACGGAATCGGGATGGCGCTTGTCGGAATATTTAGCGTCAATCCGATAGGTGGTGACCTCAATTTCCCGCAAAGTTTCGTCTTGAGAATCTTGCTTC
>JAHIST010000046.1 GCA_018818145.1 Patescibacteria group bacterium | reverse complement strand
TTTGGTTCTTAAAATATTATTGGCGCAAATCTTTTTTGTAAATTATTTTTTAAAACATTTTTACAAAATAAAAAAGCTATCTATCAAGGTTTGAGGGGGAGGCCTGTGGATAACTTTTTAGGGGTGTTGATAATTAAGGGGAAAAGTGGATATGGTACGTCGCACAAGATTCCTTTTGCGACATTGCGTATTTAAATAAGAGGCCCCGTATTTTACAGGGCTCTCGCCTACCTTATTTTAAAAAATTAATAAGTGCTCGGTTTAAATAAATATAATTTTAGTTTTTCTTTCACAAAATTTACAATTGATTGAGAAGTTTCTTTTATTTTATTTACGACTATCCGGACCCCGCTCTTTACAGTGTTGACTATGCCTTTTTTGGCGCCTTCAACCTGTTTGCTGGCTTGCCGGCTGATTTCGTCTTTTACGGCCTGTTGGGCGGCATCAGATGCCTTGGTAGCGCCCTCCTGCAGCTGATTTTGGGTTTGTTCCATCCAGCTCTGGACAGTATCTTTGACCGAATCGCCTTTCAATAGCGAATCCAGCGGCGTTTGCGGCATTGGGACTGAATTTGGGCTTCCGGACGGGTCTTGACTGCTGTCTGTCGCCAAAGCCGCCTTATAAGCGAAATTAGGGGCTAATAGGGCTAAAATAAAGGCTAAAAGTAGGATAAATACAAAGCTTTTGGGCATATATTTGGGCTCATATCTAAAAGATCTTAATTTCTATATATTACGTCGCACAATATAGATTCTACAACCCCGCTCAGCGAGGGTCGTAGAATCTGGTGAAATTGTGCAACATGTCTTTTAGAAATATCGCACAATTTCACTTCGATAAGCTCAACTCTATAAATAGTTCATCGGATTAACCGAGCCGCCGACGGGCAGCGGGCCGTAGGATTTTTGCTGGATTTCAAATGTGTCGGTAGCATAAACTGAAAAATGCAGATGCGAGCCGGTTGAATATCCGGTAGAGCCAGAATAACCAATAACACCGCCGATTTTTACATGCTGGCCGACGCTTACCGATTGAGCAGTTAAGTGGCCATAAAGGACAGTTAAGCCATTATTAAGATTAATTGTTATCCATTTGCCGTAAGCATATTTTCCTAAATTTCCAACGCCAGAAATTGTGCCGTCAAGCACGGCGTAAACCGGATCGCCGGTGCCGGTATCAATATCCACGCCGTTATGGAAACCACCTTTTTTGCTGTTGGCGGTGCAGGCGGGATATGATTTTATGGCAAAAGAAGTTAAAATGCAGCCAAAACTTTGGGTAATGGTTTGACCGGTAACCGGCCAGGCAAGAAGTCCTTTGCGCGCGGTGGGAAGCGAGTTGGGATTAATTTCCAGTCGTAATTTTTCTTCAATTTTATAGATCTCGTTTTCAATTTGATCGCGTTTTTTCTGCAGATCGCTGAGCATGGCTTGGTATTGTTTTTCCTGATTTTTGGTCGCGACCAGCAGGTCTGCTTTTTGGTCTTTTTGGTCATCCAACGCCAAGCTTTTGCCGTTGAGCTGACCTTGCAGGTCTTGCAGCTGATTTTTTTGATTTTCGTAATCGCCTTTTTGGGTTTCCAGCTGCGCTTTTAAATTTTTGACTTCCAGAAGTTTCGCCTGGACATTGGTTTGCAAATCCTCAATATATTGTACCTGATTCAGAAAGTCGGAAAAATTATTATTTTTCAATACGAGCGAAAAAGGATTTTCCTGGTCATATTCGTCAATAGTGCGCAGGATCTGGCCTAAGCTTGTTTTCTGGTTTTCCAGCGCTATGCTCTGGGTTTGAATATCGGAAGTCAGCCCTCGGATTTTCAGGTTGGCTTCGGATATTTTTGTTTGGTTGAGCCTGACTTCGGCCTCCAGCTTTTTTATCTGGGTTTCCATTTTGCTGATTTGCTGTTTCAGCGTGGTTCCTTGGCTCTGGCTGTTTTTAATCATTGTCTGGTAATTGGCAATCTGTTTTTCCAGCTCTTGGATTTGGGCTTGCTTTTGGTCTATTTCGGCCTGTAAATCATCGGCT
>JAHIST010000045.1 GCA_018818145.1 Patescibacteria group bacterium | reverse complement strand
CAGTCAAACATACCCAAGGTGGTGCACTTGACTATTTAATCCATGTTGAATTTACTATATCATTAAAAATTTCCCGCGACAAATTTGACATCGAGAAAACATTGTTATAACCTGAAATAAAATTCTAGCTCATTCCATAGGAGGGGTATCATGAATAAAGACGATTTAGCGGTATTGGATAATTTTTTAAACCAACTTTTAACCGTTCTGAAGTCGAGCGGGGGTTCCCGGGACGAGCTTCATCACGCCATGGTTTCGGTTGGCAAATGCTACGGAGCCACCTGTCCGCCGATTGTCCGCAATCTTTTCGATAATTTAGATTCCTTGCTGAAATCTGACAAGAATGCGTGGGGTAAATTACTGGTCGAGCTGGATGCGGATGTTCTTTGGCAGGGGGGTTCAAGGTCTAATGCTTTTTGCCAACTCGTCGAGCAATCTCCTTTTAAACGCTCTGTTGAAGAGATCCTTCATGAAGCGAAAAAATTTGTCCGGGAACGGAAAATACGAGAAAAGGCTTAGGTAGTCATCTCTGTTCAATCGAAAGCTCTCTTTTCAGCCGCCAGTGGGCTAAATAGTACCACTGGCTTTTTTATTTTTTCACGACAAATTTGACAGAATCAATTTATGTAATAAAATATAAAAAACCAGTTGTTTTAAAAAGGAGGAAAAATGTCAAAAAAGGGACCGTTGGAATTGGCAAGAGAAGCGCTTGAGGAAATATGGCAAGACGCCGAACTTAGAGGCCGAGCATGGGGGCGCAAGAAAAAAGACGGCGGGCATAATCCTTTCTATGGTTCTCATATTTTAGTGGCGAGAGGCGATGAGCTTGTAATTCTTTCGTCAAAAGATGGGAAGAGATATGGCGAGGTGGTAATTCATCAATTCAAGAAAGTGCCTGCAACTTTTTTGTGGCAGGAAATAAAAAATACCCTTTTAAAGAAAAACATTCCTCTTGCCTAAAAGAAAAATGCGCCACTAACAAGGGTCCCGAAATCGGGGCCTTTCTTTTTGGCCGGTAGTTATGTTATGCTCAAAGACCGGTGTTGGAGAAAAGGGTTTTGGACTTGACAAGTATCTGTTAATCGGTTACAATATAACATTAAAGTTGCTTTAAAAAAAGAGCGTAAAAGCGCTCAAAAGGGGGAAAAATGAGAAAATTAGTATCATTTGTATTCGTGTTGATGTTGGGCGCTGTGTTTGCCCAGACGGTTGTGGCGGCAGAAAAGCAATTTTCGGCAGATGCTAATTTGGCTTTTGTGTCCAAATACATCGGTGGGATGTCAGGTTCCACCGCGTTCAACGACTTTGCAATCCAGCCGTCGTTTACGGTCACCCATAATCGGACTGGCATTTACGGTCGGGCCTGGACGTCATATAGCCCGCAAGGCGGTTATAACTCTGACTCCGGTGACGAGGTGGATTGGTATCTTGGAGCCAGGAAAGAAGTCTCCGGCTTTGTTTTAGATGCCGGAGCATTCTACTGCGATGTCCAGAAGTTTTTCAATATCCAGGGAGACCTATATGGGCTCTATCTGAATATTGATTTCCCTTCCTTTAAGGGCCTGACGCCGTATTTGTATCTGGAAGGCGACGGATCAGTTAAGGATGCGGAAGGAGGCTATCTGTATCGAGCCGGCCTCCGTTATGGTTTTTCTCCGGCGCCAAAGCTTCCGTCGTTCGGCGTTGACGTTTCGGTAGCCGGACATGACGGTGCCTATGGCTCACGGCCGGAGCTTGTCAGCTCGGCGAGGGCGAGTCTCTTTTCTACTATCAAGTGGAAGGGGGCAGGTATTTCGCCCCAAATTAATTTCCAGAAACGGCTTGGTTATTCTCCTGAAGAAGGTGGATTAACCAACAATGAGTTCTGGTACGGGATTAACTTTTCGTACCAGTTCTAAATAACCCCCCAACCTTTCATCGAAAGGAGGTAACCCATAGGCTCAACGTAGTCTGTGGGTTTTTTATCCCCACACCTATGCATAGGTGTGGGGATTTAGTTTTTCATTTCCCCCACCCCGTTAGAAATTATTAAAAAAATCAATTTGGGATATTTCCGACCTAAACGGCTCAACGGCAAAATCCCGTTGAGCCGTTTAGCCAAAAACGCAATATTCTTTGAGAACGCATGTTATCAATCAGAATATTTTAATTCCTCAATCGTTTCGTTCAGCATTTGCATATACAAATTTAAGCCAACGGCGTTGATGGGGCCGGATTGTTCACGGCCTAAAATGTTGCCTGCACCGCGGATTTCTAAAATCGGAGTGTCCAGGTTCAGATACATATGATACACCCGTTAAGTTTGTAAAACGATAACATTTTTTGTTGGTAATCCGTATATTTTTATTCTTTGCGAATACTCATAAGGAGTGAGTTGTCCGAGCGCCTCGTGAGGTCTGAAGGTGT
>JAHIST010000044.1 GCA_018818145.1 Patescibacteria group bacterium | reverse complement strand
GAAGGGCTTGTGCATATTTCCGAACTTGCGCCCTACCGCGTTAATCGCGTTTCTGATATAGTAAATGTAGGAGATGTTATCCCGGTAAAGGTAAAGGAAATTGATATGCAGGGCAGAATTAATCTTTCCATGAGAAGCGCTAACGAAGAAGACCCCTTGGGACCGCGGCAACAATAATTAAAAACGAAGTTTTCTTCCAGCGGTTTTTTCCTGAGACATTTGGGTTATAATCTAAATTAAAATTGTAAGCATAGGGCATTTTGGTTCTTTATGGATAAACGGCTTATCTGTAAAAAACAAAATGCCTGGAGGGATTCATGGATATAAAACAAAATGTCCCGCCGGCCGGAGGCACCACCAGCCAGCAAAAGAAATCAAACGAAGAATTTTTGGCTTCTCATCTTCTCGTCAGAACTATGGAAAAAGATATGGCGGCGCTGTCAAAAAACAGCCCCTTAGCTTCGCTGTCTCCAGTGGGAATTCCGATAGCTAAGCCAGCCGCACCGCAACCGTTTTTGCCGCCAAAAATTGTTGCGCCGCCGGCCATGGACGCTACCAAAAAAATAATACCGCCTCTTGATTTGCCCGTAGCAAAGGGTGAAATTAAACCCGCTGCTCCGACAATTCCGTTAACGCCAAAACCCGCTCCTCCTCCGCCCCTGCCCCCAGCTCCGCCGTCTGTGTCTCCGCCAGCGCCGCCTCCAAAACCTCCTGTGCAAAAACCTCTGCCGCCCCTGCCAACTCCGGTTCTCCCGATAACCGAAATACCCGAACCGGGCCGCAAACTGGCTTGGGGAAAAATTGCTCTGATCGCCGGCTTATTAATTGTCGTCTCTTTGAGCATTGGCGGCTGGATTTACTGGAAAAATATCAAACCCGAGCCGACAGCCAGCGTCACGCCCAGCGCCACGTCGACACCGCTTGTCTTGCCCTCGCCGCTCTTTAGTATGGACGAACAACGAGAAATTGAGCTGGCAGCCGCGCAAGAAACCAATCTGAATGAAATTACCCAACTATTTGACCCGCTGAAGGAAGCCAGCGTCTTTGCCCAAATTATTTTTGAAACAAGCGCCAACGGACAAAAGAAAATCCCGACGCTAAGCGAATTATCTGCTCTTACTGGCTTTGAAACCCTTGCCCTGTCTTTGGCGGATTATTTACAACCCGAAAAATACACTTTCTTTATTTACAACCAAACAGAGGCCGGCTCTTCGCCTTTTTCCGGCGGCCAGCGAGGCCGTCTGGGTCTGGTAGTGGCACTGAAAGACGCTCAAAAAGCAAAAGAGCTGGCCAGTAAACTCAAAGAACTGGAACCTTTCATTCCAACTAATTTAAAAGGTCTGCTGGCTGACAAAAGCGTTTATTTGCCGGACACGGTCAGCTTTCTGGACAATACTTACAAAAATATCCCCATCCGCTACATCAATTTCCCGACCGCCGCGCTTTCAATAGATTATGCGGTGGTTAATGATATGCTCGTTGTCGCCACCTCAAAGGAAAGTATGTACGCGGCGATTGACCGGCTACTAAACGTTGCAACATCGAGTATGGCAGACTGGCAGACTTATCGGAATGATGAGTATGGGTACGAAGTGAAATATCCGAATTATCTATACTACGCGGTGAATCCAAGTTATCCTAATATCACTTTTTTTGATGGTTCAAAAATTGAATCCCCTTTTGAAGCGTATAGTCCTATTGTATCCCTAAGAATACGAGTAGAGGAGGCAATGAATATGGATATAGAGAAAATCATTAATGATTTTAAAAAAGACGGAGATTTTACAGATATACAAATAAAAATAGGTGGCGCACCAGCAAGAAAGATTCGCGGAATATTAACTGCAGAATCCCAAGCGACAGGAGAACTAGATATAGAGGTATTTATTTCTAAAGGAGAAAAGGCGGTACAAATTTCTTTTGTAAGTAAGGGCAGTTTATTTAGCGAAAAATCTTTCAATCAAGTCCTCTCCACTTTCAAATTCGTCTCTCAATAAACTCGGGACAAGCTAAATAATTTTATTCCTCCCCTTTTAAAGGGAGGTTAGGAGGGATTTAAATCCTCCCCAGCCCTCTTTTAAAAAGGAGGGGGCGGATTCATAATTCTTAATTCATAATTCATTTTTCTAATGGCCAGCCTTGAACGCGCTATTCTTCCCACTTTAATCTACTGCGACCTGCTTGACCGCCCGCTGACCGATTTGGAAATATACAAATACCTTCTGGGCCCAAACCAGCGGGTATCTTTTTTTGACTTTAAACAAACGCTGACTGAACTGGTTCAGACAAAAAAAGTAGAATCCAGAAACGGACTCTTTTTTTTTATCAAACGTTCTAATATAATTAAAATCAGGGAGAAACGGCTAAAACTCGCCCAGCTTAAATGGAAAAAGCTTAAAAAATTGTCTCGCTGGCTGACATTAGTGCCGTTTTTAAGATTAGCCGCGGTTACCGGCTCTTTAACCGCTTATAATACCCGCCGAGAAAGCGATTTTGATTTACTGATTGTCGCCAAAAACGGCCGGCTTTGGCTGGCGCGCACGCTTATTACCGCTCTAACCGGACTGCTGGGAGTACGACGACATGGCACTTTCACTAAAGATAGAATCTGCTTAAATTGCTATCTGACGCAAGACAGCTTGAAAATTAAACCCCAAGCCAAACCACACGACTTTCATTCGGCTCAAGAATACGGCCGCTTAACTCCGCTTTTGGAAATTGAAAAAGGGCTCTATCAGAAGTTTCTTCAAAAAAATTCATGGCTCAATCAATATCTAAATTTTTATCCCTGGCCCAATAACCAAACCGCCAAAAAAATAGAGCCCGGCAAATTCTTATCGCTAATCAGAGAAACGATTGAATGGCTACTGGAAGACGCAACAGGGAACTGGCTGGAAAAAAAGCTGGGCGCTTGGCAAACCCAACGGATTAAGAAAAAATCTGAAACCGAACCAGCCGATCAAATCTATGTCAGCAATGAATGCCTGATGTTTCATCCCAAATCAAAAAGCTATGAGCTGGTGCAAAAATGGCAGGCTAAAATTGATCACTTAAACGCCGACTATGTCTAAAATTACCCTGAAAATAAAAAACTCCGCAGGCCACAGTCTTCGCCAGACCGAAAACGCCCTTAACCTCGCAACCAGAAAAACTGCTGGGGCCCCCAAAAAACAACGCCGTTTTTATGCTTGGTTTCTGCTGCTTTTAATTTTACTGGAGGCAGGGATAATAATTTACGCGTTTTTTTCCCGGCCGGCCCTGCCTTACAAAAATTTAATACCAGACAACGCCGCCGCCACTATTTATTTAAATCAGCCTTCTCTGGCAAACCTTACAAAGTCGCTTAAAGACGCGCAATTTGTCTGGCCGGCTTTTGACGATGCCCAGAAAAGTTTTAGCGCTTTTTACAGCCGGGCCGGCTTAAATTTAAATGAATTGCTGATGGCTTTTGAAAACCAGATAGTTTTGGTTCTCTTGCCGGAAACAGAGGGCAGTCTGCCTCGCTGGCTGGCGCTGGCGACAGCAAAAACAGGCCAGGCCGGCCTTGAAACAAAAATCCGAAATGCGCAAAACGCTCTAAAGCAAAATTTTAATTTGTCTTCTGAAGTTTACCGGCAAATAGAAATTACAAAAATAAAACCGCTGGAACAAAATCGCGCCACTCTTTATTTTGCCCAAGTAAAAAATTCTTTTTTTCTGACCAATAATCTGGATTTATTACAAGATACGATTGATAAAGCGATTAAATAAATTATGTAGCGACCCTAATTACGAATACACCCGAATTTTATTCGAGTCATTCGAGTGACAATTCGGGTCGTTCGAGTCGCTAAGGGGTTGTGGAAAAAATGTGGATAGCCAATATGTCCAGGTTCAGATACATATGATACACCCGTTAAGTTTGTAAAACGATAACATTTTTTGTTGGTAATCCGTATATTTTTATTCTTTGCGAATACTCATAAGGAGTGAGTTGTCCGAGCGCCTCGTGAGGTCTGAAGGTGT
>JAHIST010000043.1 GCA_018818145.1 Patescibacteria group bacterium | reverse complement strand
CACCTTTTTATTACCACAGGGTGTGGAGATTTAATTTTTATTAGCCGAAACAGCAAAAGAACCATAATATTTATATCATATTCGCGCGGTGGGGTAAACCCCCGTGCCTATTTCAGCAACTAAATAGGCACGGGGGTAAATATAAAATTATCCGCAATTTTTTAATTGGCCGAAGTCCAAAGCTTATCTTGTTCCGATAAAAATTTTATGATAAACTGGCGATATGACGGCGAGTGAATTGAGGCCCGCCGCCACTAAAGTTTTAGCGGGCGAGACTCGGTATGATATAGTAAGATTTTTTAACTATTTTGAAGGTAATAGTTATGGTTGCAAGTGAATTGAGACAAAAATATCTAGAATTTTTTAAGTCAAAGGGGCACGCGATAATCCCTTCGGCTTCTTTGATTCCCGAAAATGACCCGACCGTGCTTTTTACCACCGCTGGCATGCACCCCCTGGTGGTGTATCTTTTGGGCGAGAATCATCCGGCAGGCAAAAGGCTGGTTAATGTTCAGAAATGCATCAGGACAAATGACATTGACGAAGTCGGCGACGCGGTTCACCACACTTTTTTTGAAATGCTGGGCAATTGGTCGCTGGGCGACTATTTTAAAAAAGAAGCGATTACCTGGAGTTGGGAATTTTTAACTTCGCCCCAGTGGCTGGGATTGGAGAAAGAAAAAATTGCTGTTTCCGTTTTTTCCGATGAGAGCGCTCCTTTTGACGAAGAGTCATATAAGATTTGGCTGGCTTTGGGCGTGCCGGAAAAAAGAATTGCCAAATTACCGCAGGCCAATAATTGGTGGGGACTGGAAAGGGGCGGGCCGTGCGGTCCGGATACGGAAATGTTTTATTGGGTAGGCTCGGGGCAAGCGCCTGAAAAGTTTGACGATAGCGATAGCCGATGGGTGGAAATTTGGAATGACGTTTTTATGCAATTTAACAAAAGATCCAGCGGTAGTTATGAGCCGTTGGCGCAGAAAAATGTTGATACGGGCATGGGGCTGGAAAGGACTTTGGCAGTGCTGAATAGAATGGATGATGATTATCGGACAGAACTTTTTTGGCCGTTGATTGAAAAAATTGTGGAGTTATCAAGGAAAAAATATGATAGTTCTGTAGAAACAACGCGGGCAATGCGGATTATCGCCGACCATATTAAAGCCGCCACTTTTATTTTGGGAGATGACAAAGCAATTGTGCCTTCAAATGTTGACCAGGGGTATGTTATTCGGCGTTTGATTCGGCGAGCGGTGAGATATGGTAAGCAACTGGGGATAGAAAATATTTTTACATTTAAAGTCGCTGAAGTGGTAATTGAAATATATAAAGATATTTATTCCGAGCTACGGAATAATAAAGAGTTTATAGTGAATCAGCTAGTTAAGGAAGAAGAAAAATTTAAAAAAACTCTTGAAAGGGGAATAAAGGAGTACCAAATTCAAAATGAAAAAATCAAAATGCAAAATGACAATGTAAAATTAAAAATTATACCGGCGGAGGTAGCGTTTAATTTGTACCAAACTTATGGGTTTCCAATCGAACTGACGGAAGAGTTAGCTAAAGAAGATGGATTTGATGTTGATAAAGATGGATTTTTTGAGGCGTTGAAAAAGCACCAAGAACTTTCCCGCGCCGGGGCGGAGCAGAAATTTAAAGGCGGCCTGGCCGATCATTCCGAGCAGGTGGTGAAATACCATACTGTCGCGCATTTGCTGCTGGCGGCGTTAAGAAAAGTTTTGGGCGGGAACGTAAATCAGAAAGGCGCCAATATCACAGAAGAAAGACTGCGTTTTGATTTCTTACACGGTCAAAAAATGACGCCCGAAGAAATCAGGCAGATTGAAGATATGGTGAACGAAAAAATTAAGGCAGACTTGTCGGTTCAAATGGAAGAAATGGGCCTGGAAGAAGCCAAAGCGCAGGGCGCCACCGGTGTTTTTGAATCGCGCTACGGCGAGCGGGTGAAGGTTTATACGATCGCCGACCCTTCCCTTCGACAGGCTCAGGGTAAACTTAGCTCAGGGCCTCCTTTCAGTCGGGAAATCTGCGGCGGTCCACATGTTGAACGAACGGGAATTTTGGGAAAATTTAAGATTATAAAAGAAGAAAGCAGCTCGGCGGGAGTAAGAAGAATAAAGGCTGTGTTAGAATAAATCATAAAAGTGGATAAATTTGGGGTAGCGCGGAGGCGTATTTTGGCGTATAATTAAGAAAAGCGACAAAAATTGCGTTTGATTTTATCCTCCACACCTTTTCAAGACCTCGCTCCGTATTTGCGGGGCTGCGGTCGGGGAACACCTTTTGCGAGCAGCGGCTGGGTTAAAAATTCCGCTGCGAGCATAAGGTGTGGGGATTTATTTCATGTCTAAAATAATAAACCTTAAATCATCGGAAGAGATAACAGATGTTGTTGAATATCTCTGGGAAACCGGCGCCAATGAGGTTTATTTTTTGGCGCCCAAAGGCGCGCCGTTTTTAAAAAATACAGTCGCCCTTAAGCTTTTGAAAAGAGAGGCTGATCGCCTGGACAAGACGGTGGTTTTAATTACAAAAGATGAGGTAGTCCGGGAAATGGCCAAGCGAGTCGGTCTTAGCGCCCGCGTTTCTTTGCCTAAAGGCGTTGAGGATTTGGAATATGCCAAGAGCGGGGAAAAAACAAAAGAAGAAGATGAAGAAGTTTTTAAGGAGCTTTCGCCCCAAAAATACGAATCTTTGCTTGAGGAGCAGGTAAAGCTGAAAAGAGACGCAGACGGCCGCGCCCCGGCATATGACATGAGCGACATTAAACCGTCTGCGGGCAAGGCTTCTAAAATTGATATTTCAGAAGAACGGGAGGCAGAAGAAGCAGAAGAAAAAGACGAATTTCAAGAAGCTGATTTTAAGGAAGAATCGCGGCCGTCATTTTTTAAAAGATTGATAGACAAAGGAGAAGAGGATTTAAAAGATGAAGATAAAGGCGAAGACGATTTAGATTCTTATCTCGTGTCTGACGATGACGATTTTAAAAAAACTAAGCCATTTTATAAAGAGCGCAAAAGAAGAGGGTTGGACTTTGGGGAGAAGCGGTCAGCCCCGGATCAGGAAAGCAGGAGCTCTTCGCCGTTTTTTTCTTTTAAATTTTTGAGTTTCTTTGTGGGGGGCGCACTGATAGTAGCGGCGGCAGTGTTATATTTTATTTTACCCAAGGCGGAGATCGTCATTAATCCAAAAATTGAACCAATTGTTCAAGATTTATCGGTCAGCGCGGAAAAAAACATTGTAAAAAGCGATGTTGTCCTTGGAAAAATCCCCGCGCAGCTTATTAGACTGGATAAAAAAGCGTCGAAAGATTTTCCGGCAACAGGCGAGCGCCAGCTCAATGACAAGGCTACGGGGACAATAACTATATATAATGAATTTAGCTCCACCCCTCAGACCTTAGTGGAAAAAACCCGTTTTGTATCTTCTGACGGAAAAGTTTTCAGGATAACAAAGACAATTGTCGTGCCCGGAGCAAAAATAGAAGAGGGGAAAATTATCGCTTCAAGCATTGACGCGCAGGTACAGGCCGATCAAGCCGGCGAAGAATATAATATCGGGCCCAGCGATTTCAAAATTCCGGGTTTTCAGGGTTCGCCCAAATATAACGCTTTTTATGCCAAGTCAAAAACCGCCATGACCGGAGGAGCGGTGGGCTTGGCAAAGGTGATTTCTCAAAACGATTTTGATAAAGCTAAAGCGGATTTATGGCAGAGCTTACAGCCGGCAATTAAACAAGAAATTAAATCACAGGTGTCGCCGGAGCTGAAATTATTGGAAGGCGCGGCTAAAGAGGAAGTAAGTTCTTTTGAGGCCATCGGCAGCGTCGGCGACAAGGCGGAAAGCTTTAATTTGAGCATAAAGGGGACGGCGACTGTTTTGGTTTTTGATGAAAATGACATTTTTTCCCTGGCGGCGAAAAAAGTCAACGAAAAATTAGCGGATAACAAAATCCTGGATGAAGGTGCCAACGCAGTTGAATATAGTGATTTACAATCTGATTTCAATAAAGGCCAACTCGCCTTTAAAGTGAAAATTACGCAGAGATTAGTTTGGAAAGTGGACGCCGATAATATAAGCAGATTAATAGCCGGTAAAAATGAATCCCAGATTAAGGCGGCCCTGGGCCAAAAAGAAGAAGTTGAGAAAGCGCGTATCCTTTTTTGGCCTTTTTGGGTAAAGTCCGTCCCGGTTAATTTAGATAAGATAAAAATAAGGGTGATCATTGACCCCGTATAGAAGTTCAGCCGACGCCCCAATGATATTACATGGATAGATTGCGATTCGCCTTCGGCTATTATGGGCTGAAACACATCTTTTTGCGAAAAACTTCTAACAGGGCTTGATCCCGTTAGAAGTCCGACCGCGGTATATAATCAGCCGAGCAAAAAAGCGATTCCGCCTGCGGCTTTATTTTAAAATAATCCAAGTTTTTGATATAAACTTCTAACGGGGTTGACTATTCTTTATAAATAGGATAGTATTGTTTTAGTTATTAATATGGTATTGAATAGCCTATAATTAAGAAAAATAGTGTCAGCAAAAGAACAATCAATCAAAAAATTTGGACAGGTAATAGAGGCGCTTAAGAGCGCTACCTTTAAGGTCAGGCTGGAGGACGGTTCGGAAGTTTTAGCCCATCTGGCGGGAAAGATGCGCTTGAATTATATTAAAGTTTTGGTTGGCGATCGGGTAACGGTTGAAATGAGCCCTTATGACCAGACGAGGGGCCGGATAATTTTTCGGGGCAAATAGCATTACCTCGAATTATAAAGTAGGTCTTTCCGCGTTTTTTCCGCGCCTATGTTCCCTGCCCGCGCGCCGTCGGCCATAGCCTTTGGCGACGTGCGACCGATAACCAAAGCTTGATTACTTGGACTTATAATTTTCCGCAAACTCTAGTTCGCTTTAAATTATATATCAGCTAATCATTATTGAGCTTTGGCAGGCGCGGCGCGTAGTTCTGCGGGACGTTCCGCGGAACCGCGCGGATTTTTACCCCGTTAGATGAGAAGCTATCTAACGGGGCGAGCGCTGAACAACGCGGAAATTGCATTTGTAATTGATGGTAATTAGTTATCAAACACCGTGCTAAGCTAGCCATCCTTTCTTTTGAGAGGAGGTCTCGCGGAAGCGAAACGAGGCTTTGGTGCGTTTAGCGCGTTTTGTATTGGGCTTTGTCCAAAATTCAAAGCCACAGGCGAATGAGTTTTGGTTACAAAACCTTTACCCCGTTAGATAAAAGCCTCCGAGTCTCCTCAATGATTAATTCTCCAGTGAAGTGAATATAATTAGCAAATCTTGGATGTTTTTATCTAACGGGGTGCTCAATGTTGCAGTTAAATTTATTTAACTCGGCATTGAGCCTCGTTAATAAATTTAAACAGCATTGGCATGAAAGTCCGCGCATCGGTTAAAAAAATCTGTCAGAAGTGTAAGATTGTCCGCCGCAAAGGGAGAGTGCGGGTAATTTGTGATATTAAAAAGCACAAGCAGAGGCAAGGGTAAAAATAATTCAAAAATTAAATATTAAAAATCAAAATTTAGGTATCAAAATTTGTTTCACAAATTTTGATAAATTAATAAATTTACTCATTCATTTTTAACTTTTAACTTTAAATTTTAAATTTGACTGAGCGAAGCGAAGGAACGTGCCCAGAATAGCTGGAGTCAATATTCCAGAAAATAAAAAAATAGAAATAGCCTTAACCTATATTTATGGTATCGGGCGAACTTTGAGCGGTAAAATTTTGGATCAGGCAAAGGTTGACCCAAATAGCAGGGCAAATAAATTAACGCCGGAAGAAATTAATCGTTTAAGAGAAATTATTGAAAAAACATTAAAAGTTGAAGGAGAACTGCGGCGCGTGGTGATGATGAATATTAAAAGGCTTAAAGACATCGGCTCTTATCGTGGAGTCCGGCACGCAAAAGGTTTGCCGGTGCGCGGTCAGCGTACCAAAACCAATACGCGAACCGTCCGCGGCAATGTGCGTAAAACAATGGGATCGGGGAGAAAGGCGACAGCGGAAAAAACTTAAGCCGCTGAATTACGCGGAACTTAAAATTTCAGCGTTATTCTGCGTTTTGGTTCTGCGTGGTTCCGCGGAGACACGGAAAATAAAATAAAGTTTAATTTCGCGGAAAGACGCGGAAAAAATACACTATGGGAAAGAAAAAAATACAGAGTCAAAGCGAGCAGGAAGTTTTGAAAGAGAAAGAGATACAAGAATCGGCCCAAAAAAAAGTTTCCAGCGCAGAGGGTAGAGGCAAAAGAGTTGAAAGGGGTAAGGCCTATATTCATTCAACTTATAATAATACCATCGTGACAATTTGTGATAATCGCGGTGATGTTTTGGCTTGGGCGAGCGCCGGAGCACTAGGTTTTAGGGGTCCCAAAAAAGCCACTCCTTACGCTGCATCTAAAACTGTTGAAACGCTTATTGAAAAGATAAGAAAGGTCGGTTTAAAAGACATAGAAATTTTTGTTAAGGGAATCGGCAGCGGCCGGGAATCGGCGATTCGCGCGCTGGCTTCCCACGGATTGAATATTTTGGCAATTAAGGATGTCACTCCGGTTCCGCACAATGGTTGCCGTCCGCGAAAAGTAAGGAGGGTGTAAAGGGCTTGGCCCAAAAATTCAAGCCGTAGGCGAAGAATTTTTGGTTGCCAAACCTTTACCCCGTTAGATAAAAGCCTCCGAGTCTCCTCAATGATTAATTCTCCAGTGAAGTGAATATAATTAGCAAATCTTGGATGTTTTTATCTAACGGGGTGCTCAATGTTGTAGTTAAATTTTATTCGCTACGCATTGAGCTTCACTCTAAAATTTAAACAACATTGGCATGGCCAGAATAACAGAATCAAAATGCAAACAATGCAGGCGAGTCGGCAGTAAACTCTTTTTAAAAGGGGATCGTTGTTTTACTCCTAAATGCGCAATGGTTAAACGCGCTTATCCGCCGGGAGTTCAGGGTCGTCGCGCCAGCGGAAAAAAACATCGGCGCGCCGGCTCGGAATACGGCCAGCAATTAGTTCAGAAACAGTTTATTAAAAGAATGTACGGCGTTATGGAACGACAGCTCAGAAAATATTTTAACGAATCTTTGTTTCAAAAAGGGGACACGCGGGAAAACTTAATTAGGAGATTGGAAATGCGTTTGGACAATGTGATTTTTCGCCTTGGCTTGGCCAAATCCAGAGCGTCTGCCAGGCAAATGGCCAGCCACGGCCTTGTTTTGGTCAACGGCAAGCGTGTTACCATCCCCTCATATCAGGTAAAAGCAGGCGAAGTTATAACTTTAAAGGAGAAAACAAAAAAATCAAAATTGACAGAAAATTTGGCAGTCGTTTTGAAAAAATATGAATCGCCGAGCTGGTTATTTCTTGATAAAGAGAAGATAGAAGGCAAGGTCCTAAGCCCGCCGGGCTTGGATGATCTGGGTGATTTGGCGCCACTTAGTTTAATTATTCAATTTTATTCAAGATAAAAAGGAGTAATCGCGAATATACAAATTCGTATATTAGTGATTATTCCATAAATCAATGAAGATTAATCTTCCTCAAAAACCAAAGGCGGTAAAGCCTGAAGGTAACAGAGCTATTTTTGAAATTGAAGGATTATATCCGGGATACGGCGTAACTTTGGGCAATGCTTTAAGGCGCGTTCTGCTGTCTTCTTTGTCCGGAGCGGCAGTAACCGGAGTAAAAATTAAAGGAGTTCATCATGAATTTTCAACAATTCCTCATGTGATGGAAGACGTGGTTGAAATCATTTTAAATTTAAGGCAAATTAGATTTAAAATGCACGGAGAAGAATCGGTTAAGCTGTTTTTGAACGCGAAAGGAGAAAAAATTATAAAAGCTGGCGACATTAAAGCTTCTTCGGATGTTGAAATTATAAATAAAGATGCGGTTATTGCCAGCTTAACCGACAAAAAGGCGGAACTGGAAATGGAAATAGAAGTAGAGCCGGGTTTTGGTTTTGTGCCGGTTGAGTCTCGAAAAAAGGAAAAATTAGAAATCGGGCTGATCGCGATTGACGCCGCTTTTTCGCCCTTGCGGAGGGTTAATTTTGAGGTGGAGAATATGCGCGTTGGCGACCGGACGGATTTCAATCGCCTGCGCCTTGATATTGAAACGGACGGCAGTGTCAGCCCCGAGGAGGCATTCAGGAAGGCCAGCGAGATTTTAGTTGACCAATTTAAATCGTTTATTGAAACCCAAGATTTGCAGGAGCCCGAAGGCGAGGAAAAAACGGATTCAAAAGAAAAGGAAGGCGCAGACGATGTCACCAAGATAAAAATTGAAGATTTGAAATTATCCGCCCGTACCTTGAATGCCTTATTGGAAGGCGGAATTAAAACGGTCGGCAGATTAATTAAAAAAACCGAAGAAGCGCTAGAAGAAATAGAAGGGATTGGAGATAGGGGGGTTTCTGAAGTAAAAAAAGCATTAAAGAAACTGGATTTAGCGCTAAAGAGCAAGGAAGAGACAATAGAAAAATAGATTTATTATTTTATATGAGAAAATTTGGCAGAACAACCAATCAGCGCCGAGCTTTTCTAAAAAGCTTGACCGCCAATCTTATTTTAAAAGAAAAAATTAAAACCACGGAAGCTCGCGCCAAGGAGTTGCGTTTTCTGATTGAGCGGTTAATCACGATTGCCAAAAAGGGAACAATAGCCAGTCAGCGTCTGGTGGCCGCGGCTTTGCCGGCGCGGGCGGCAAAAAAATTAGTCAAAGAAATTTCTCCGCGATTTAGCGAAAGAAAAGGCGGTTATGTCCGTTTGATAAAATTGGGCCGGCGCCTAAGCGACGGAGCTAAAATAGTTTTTATTGAATTACTTAAGTAATTTTGAGTTATTAATTATGGAAGCTGTCAAAAAAATTCACACAATTGATGCCAGCAGAAAAATTTTAGGGCGGCTGGCCAGCGAGGTCGCTGTGCTTTTACGGGGTAAACAAAAACCCGGCTTTTTGCCGTATATCCAGCCCAAAGACGAAGTTATTGTTTTGAATACCGACAAAATCAGTGTGACCGGTAAAAAAATGGAGCAAAAAAAATATATTCACCACACCGGCTACCCGGGCGGGTTAAGAGAGAAAACCTTAGAGGAGTTTTTTGCTTCGGACTCGCGCCTGGTTTTGCGGGAAGCGGTTTATGGTATGCTGCCTAAAAATAGAACCAGAGATAAAATTATAAAAAATTTGAAAATGTACAAAGGAGAAATAAATAAATAATCGAATTTCTACTACCCGGTATGGAAAAAGAAAAAACACCGCCCAAGAGCGGGAAAATAAAAAAAGAAATAAAAAAGAAAACCCCGGTTTTAAAACCTAAGGAAGCCAAAAAAATTGAGCAGGTCGCGCAGGAAACTTTTGATGACGGAGCAAAGGCAATTGAAGCCGTCGAAGATAAAGAAAAGAAAAATAAACGCTATTACGAAGCAGTCGGCCGCCGTAAAACAGCTATTGCCAGAGTGCGGCTTTTGACCATTAAGCCTTTCGAGGGCGACGAAGGTAAAATCATTGTGAACAACAAGCCCTATAAAGAATATTTTTCTACTATAAATTTACAGCTGATTGCCGAAGCCGCCCTGCGTCGGCTAAAGTCTTTAAACCGTTTTGAAGTTATCGCCAAAATTAACGGTGGCGGAATCAATGCGCAGGCGGAAGCCCTGCGGCACGGACTGGCCAGAACATTAGTTTTATTTAACGCCGATTTTCGCAAAAAGCTGAAAAAAGCCAGTTATTTAAAGCGAGACCCGCGGATGAAGGAGCGTCGGAAATATGGCCTAAAGAAAGCGCGTAGAGCTCCTCAGTGGGCGAAGAGATAAGGCAAATTATGTGTATAAACTAAAATCGCCTCGGCGTTAACTGTGCCGAGGCGATTTTTATCCCCGCACCTGTTGCTATCAAAAGGCGTGGGGATTTATCT
>JAHIST010000042.1 GCA_018818145.1 Patescibacteria group bacterium | reverse complement strand
TTCACCCAGCTCAACATCTCCGCCAAATCCATTCAGGCGGCCTCGACCAAAATCTTTCCCGCCTATTTTTTCACCCAGCCATATCTTGCCGTCTTTGATAAAAAAGCCTAGGGTTTGTAAAATTTTCTTCTCCGCCCCTCCCTTACAGCTAAACATTTTTCACCTCCTTCAAGAAAATAATGTTATCACAGCATCCTTTCTACACGCTGAAAGCGCTGCGCGACGGTCGTGGCTTTTTCCACTGGTTTAGTTTTCTGCTCATTAACATAATGCCAAACCACCCAGACTAGATCCGCCGCTTGCCGCTCAAAAAGGCGTTGATTCAGCAAACCGACAAACCCGGGCACTTCCCGCTTTTTCAAATATGCTTTGAGCATTATATCTTTGGCCGCATCAGTCACCTCGCCCGACGGCTCAATTGAAGTCAGAAAGCGCGCCAAGGTAAAAGCCGGGTCTCCGTAGCTAACTTTCTGCCAATCAAGAAAAATGACTTTGTTATCCTTCCAATAAGTGTTGCCGACATGGGCGCCGTCAAAATTGAAACACCGGGGCGCTTTTGCCAGCAAGGGCTCAAAAGTTTTGAGTTTTTCTTCCGCTCTATCAACTATTTTCTCAATTTTTTCAACCCATTCCACCACATCCGGCCGGTCATATTTTTTTATCACGATTAGGCGCTCGCGCCATGTCCTGACGCTGGATAGATAAGAATATCTCGTGAATCCTTCCCGATATGGAAAAATCTCCGGAGTAATTTTCTGCGAATTAATCTCCGCAATCGCATACGCCGCCGTGACCAAATGTTTTTCAGATAAAACGCCCAAATCCTTAAAACAAACCGCGCCCGCAACAAACTCCTGAATCATCAAGGGCAAAACGAATCTTTCCGGATCAACATAATATGCTTTTGGCCCCAGACCAGACGGCTCCAGATGTTTAAGAATCGTATATTCTTCCGGAATTGTGAGCCATTCGCCAGCCCTATAGCTTGCCGGATTAATTATGCGCAGGCAATATAGCCGGTTATCTTTTTCCACACGATAATGAAGGTGGTTATGATCGCTGAATAGCGCCACCTTGGCTCCCTCCAAATCAAGAGGATTATACTTTTTAAGGTACTCCTGAATCTGTTCAAGTGTGGGTTTCTTTTTTTCCATGTTTCCCCCTTTTAAAGTAATTCAATATATAAATTATCCCACCACGACTCCGGTCGGAGCGGCCGGAGGAGTAGTATCAACTACAGTCATTACAGTTACCGCTGCGCCATTCCAAGTCCCTACAACATAATTACACACTAAACCGTTCAAAAGACAAAGAGAATTATTGGAGAAAGAAAGTATGTTGCTGCCGTCTTGAATTAATGACCTAAAATTGAGGATGGCTAAAATTCCCGAGCCGGAAACGCCGCCGCAGGAAGCTCCCAGCCGCGTTATCCCAAAAACGAGTTTCCCGGCCGGATTTTCCGCTGTCATTAAAGAAGTCTGGCAACCCGACGACAAAAAAGTGCCTTCCGTAGCACTAACATAATCTATCAGCGAAGGGTTAAAATTTAAATCAAAAGCTACGCCGAATAAATTCGTAACAGAACTAATATTTATTGTTAAAGAAAAGTTGGTGCTTCTGGCAACGTTTTGGCTTGTGGGCGAAAGCGAAACCGTCTGCGCTAAAACAGAATCAAAATAAAAAAGGCTGAAAACGATAATTAAGAAAACAATAATAAAAGATTTTTTCATAAAAATAATTTATCTTCGCTGCGACGCTCCGGTTGGACAAGGAACAGAAGCGCCTTGTGCAGTATAAAAATTATAATCTGTGCTTGCGGCAACGTTGCCATTGCCGTCTTTTGACAAAACCCGAAAATGATAGAGAGTGCCGGCGCTTAATCCATTAATAATTATACTATGATTTGTCGTTAAAGTGGAATTTAAATTTGTCTGTTGACCATAATTGACAGATAATCCGTATTCAACCTGCGAATCGGCCGGCTCATTGGTCGTCCAATTTATTGTCGCTGAATTAATGGTTATTGAAGAAACGCTAACCGATGAAATTATGGGCGGAGTGATATCAGGAGTTCCTACAGTAACTGTTGTATTCGTCCAAACGCCGATAATATAATTGCAGGCCGTACCGCT
>JAHIST010000041.1 GCA_018818145.1 Patescibacteria group bacterium | reverse complement strand
TTTTGTTTGCATTATTTCCTGAAAAACTGGAATTTGGACCACTGCCAGCAGCATTTGTTCAATGTCCCAGGCGGAGGAATAATTTTCCGGGCTTAAGCCCGACGGATCGGTAAAGGAAGTCTTTTCGAGGCCCATTGATTTTGCTTTTTGGTTCATCAACTCAACAAATTTTTGGGTTGAGCTTGTGCTGGAAGCTTGTCCTGAATAGTCTTTCAACGGAGAAGGAATATTTTCGGCTAAAGCAACAGCGGCATCATTGCTTGACTGAACCAGCAGGGCGTAGAGCAAAGATTTGATGGTTAGCTCTTCTCCCGCCAGCAAGTTTCCCACTTCGCCTTCGGTTTGGACCGCTTCTTTGCTGATTTTAAAACTGGCATTCAGATCGGCATTTTCTAAAACGACCAGAGCCGTCATTAGTTTGGTCAGGCTGGCGATGGGACGACGTTCATAAATTCCATTTTTTTGAAAAAGGATTTGGTGGTTGGCTGCGTCGTAAATTAGCGCTATGGCAGCGGAAATTTCCGGTTCCGGAACGTTCCAGTCGCGTATCGGAAAAACAGGCAGCAACTGCTGTGTGGCTAAAAAGATATCGGCCTGAATAGGCAGCTGATAAGTTGTAGTGTCATTACGCTCCTCTGGCAGGGCTGGCGAAGGGGCAGGCGTCAAATTTACAGAGTTGCTTGGCGAAAAAAACAAAGGCGCTTCTTTGTGGGAAGCGTCTTGAGTTATGGGGATGACAGGAAAAAGCACCGATAAAGGATTGAGCGCTATAAAAATTGAGGCGAGGAGTTTGAGCATGAAATTCATCTTGCCGCTTTTTTGGCAGCAAAAAAGCGGCGGAAAAAACTGCGCGCGACGAAAAATTTTAAGAAAATCGGATTAGCTTTGCTAAAATTATCTCGGTAAAGTCGCGACAAGCGCTCCCCTCAATAATTTTTTAACGCAAAGCCAATCTCGATTTTCTCATAAAATTTTTCGTATGCGCGGGAAAATCAGAATCTAAGTCATTTTTTTGCCATTGAAAAACTACCTCTTAAAGTATTCGGATTTAACTTGATTAAACCATCTGGTGAGAGTTTTAGTGAAAGCTCATATTCGCCCGCGTTGATGATAATTTTTGATTGTTTGGCCAAAGAAGCATCAATGAAAAACGGCAGCTTATAAAACGCGCCAAAAGGCGGCGTGGCGCCAAGCTTCACGCCCTTAATATTGGCTTTCATCCATTTTTCGTCGGCAAAATCTATCTTTTTATATTTTTTTTCTTTTGACTTTTGTCGTAGCTTATTAAATGCCGTTAAAACCTTTTGTTTATCCAGATTTTTACTGGCTGGGATTAAGCCGATTGCGTGGTTTTTTCTGTTAAGCGAAACAATCACGGTTTTCCCCACTATCGCGGGCTTAACTTTAAGCGTGGCGGCTTTATCCAGCGCCGTATAAACTGTGCGATGCTCAATTAGCTCATATCTGATTTTATTTTTGTCTAAAAATGTTTTTAGCGTTTTTGAAAGCATACCGGGTAGTAGAAATTCGGCTGAATTAAAATTCAAAGAAATATTTGAATCATATTCAGTAATTTCTCTTTTTTGTCTTTTGCCAAGTAGCAAGGGGTCGGGCTAAAATGCCGAATTTTCACTACCTGGCATAATTTTTGCTTAAAGATTATCTTATAGTATTTTATCGGGAAACAGAGAGTTTGGCAAATAAATCCCTACACCTATGCATAGGTGTAGGGATAAAAAAACACCCAACGCTTGCGGCGTCGGGTGTAAACGGAATGCATTTAAAACTTCTTAAGGCCGTCACAAAATCCCTTTTTTTCCCGCTTGATAATTTCAGGTGGAAGATATTTCTGAGCGATATTGCGAAGCGGAATTTTACTTTCCGCGCGAGAGGTGCGTTGGTTTATGGGGATGCTGGCAATATATTTAACGACCGGCAGCTGTAAATAAGGAAAAAAGAGCTGGATTCCGAAATGGTCTGCATCTCTTTGTAGCGGTTTAAGATGTTCCGGGGCAAGCTTCATCCAAGAGACCCTAAAAGAGGATTCTTGTTCAACGCCAGTAGTTCCGCGGTGGGGCCAGTAGCCACCCAATAATTCGTCAATGCCGTCGTGGGTGATAACGGCTTTTGCGCCGTCATAAGCCATCCGACTGTATAAATTAAAGACTGCTACATCACCACTAGCTGGTTCATCGGCGTCGTTAGGGAATGCGTTTCTAAAATCGTAGGTCCAAAAACGTTTTTCCTCTTCCGTCGGGATAAGCTCTAGGTGGAATGTGCCGAAAAGTTTTGCAATCGTACGAGCAAATTGTATGTCGGGATGATTTTCGTTTCCGCCCACTGTATAAGTGTTAATTACCATTCTAGGGAAAAACTGGCGAATAATCGCTAAGCAAAAAGATGAATCAAGCCCGCCCGACAATGAGGTAAAAATTCTACGATCCTTGTTGCAATCAAGACACCACTCGGCGCATGTCTTGATGGCCGTTTTGAGAATATTTTCAAGCTCGACCTCAATCCAATCTGGATTTTGTTCTGTAACTACATTCATGTCAATTACAGCTTTCCAATCATTGGGTATGCTGGACATCTTTGCACCTCCTGGGGTTTTATTCACGCTTTTAAGAACAAAAACAACCACTGTACGTGATTGTAAACTTAACTTTGAAGTGCACCACTTCAGGTATAATAAATACATATGAAGTACACGCACTTTTCAAAGCCAGATA
>JAHIST010000040.1 GCA_018818145.1 Patescibacteria group bacterium | reverse complement strand
TCTCCCGCGCTTATATTAAAGAGCAAATCAAGCTCGGGAATATTTTAATTTACCCCGTTAGAAGTCTAAAAATAAAACCCGAGATACCACAATCAGAGCCGCCCGCTTCGCTCTCGCTTCAACGAGGCGAGCAGGCGAAATCGCCGCAGAAACTAAAAATTAGAATGAAGTATGCTTGGACTTCTAACGGGGTGAATGGCAAAAAAGTAAAACCGAGCTGTGTTTTGCGCGAATCCGACCAGGTCGCCTTCGCGCCGGGCTTTGAATTTCCGACCGAAAACAAAATTCAGCCCAACCCAGAAATCAAATTGAATATTATTTTTGAAAATAAGGATGTAATTGTAATTGACAAACTCGCCGGCATTTCTGTCCATCCGCGCCAAACCAAAACAGGAACACCAATTGCCAAAGAAATAAACAATACTTTGGTCAGCGGCCTATTGGCTTACTATCCCCCACTAGAGCAAGTCGGTGATGATCCAAAAATTAGACCGGGCATTGTGCATCGCCTGGACAAAGACACTTCGGGCGTGATGGTTGTCGCCAAAAATCAAAGAAGTTTTGATTGGCTGAAAAAACAATTTAAAGAAAGAGTGGTCCAAAAAAAATATATCGCGCTGATTCACAACTGCCCAAAAGAAAATCCAGGGGTCATTAAAACATATCTAACTCGTTCTAAAACTGAACCCAGTAAACAAAAGGTGATTTCCGGCACAGACAAAATTATCCCGCGCAGCAACGAACGAGAAGCTATCACCGAATACAAAATCATCAAAAAATTCAAAGATTTTTGCCTGATTGAAGCCTATCCCAAAACCGGCCGTTTGCATCAAATCCGCGTCCAATTTGCCTGGCTTGGCAACCCAATCGCGGGCGACACAAAATACGGCCCCCGCCTTCGCCCCCACTTCACCAAGGCTTCGCCGGGCGAGCAAGGCTACGACGGGCAAGCAAAAAAGAAATTATTAGCTTCGGGTTTAAAGCGGCAGTTTTTGCATGCGGTAGAATTAAAAATTACCTTAATAGATGGAGAAAAAAAGACATTTTTAAGTCCTTTGCCCGACGAACTGGCTCAAATAGCAGAAAGGTTGAAAAAAAATTAATTTAATGCTACCATCTATTTGTATAAATTTTAAAAAAATAGGTTAACTATCATGAAATTGATTGATGAACAATTAAAGCAAGTGCCCGAACTTAAACCCGGCCAGGCAGTGCGGGTGCATCAACGCATCAAAGAAGGAGATAAAACCAGAGTCCAGCCTTTTGAAGGTTTGATAATCGCCACCAAGCACGGCCGCGGGCTGGATGGCACTTTTACCGTGCGCAAAATAGCTGAGGGCGTGGGAGTGGAAAGAACCTATCCTTTGCATAGCCCGACTATTGATAAAATTGAAATATTAAAAACCTCCGACGTCAGACGAGCCAAACTTTATTACATGCGCGAGCGTTTTGGCAAAAGCGCAAAAATGAAAAGCAAAATAGAAACTCCTTCTACCGGATCCGAGATAAGTAAAAAAAACTGATTTTGCGCGGGTGGTGAAACCCGGTAAACACGCCAGCTTGAGGTGTTGGTGCCGCAAGGCTTGGAGGTTCACCCCCCCCCACACCTTTAAAACGCGAAAATTATTTGGGCACGTGGCGGAATTTGGTATACGCGTATGCTTGAGGTGCATATGCCGCAAGGCTTGGAGGTTCGAGTCCTCTCGTGCCCACGCTAAAAAGGTGTGGGGGTGAAAATCCTCTCCCGCGCACCAGCCTGCGCTAAAGCTTCGGCTTGGTAAACCAGTTTCGGACGATTAGCTCCCGCCCGAAGGGCGAGGCTCGCCCCTGCGGGGCGGCAGCTGGTAGAGTCCCGAAAATTAAAAATCTTTAGATTTTATAATTTTCGAGGATCCCCGATTTTTCAAGAAATCGAGGATTTCGGAAAAATCGGGGCGACTCGTTTATTCACCCCGTAAGACTTGGACGGTTAGCTCAGTGGTAGAGCGACTCGTTTACACCGAGTAGGCCGTAGGTCCAATCCCTACACCGTCCACAGAGCGTCCAAATCTTACGGGGCAAGCCGAGTAGGCCGTAGGTTCAATCCCTACATTGCCCACCACGCAAATACAAATAACAAAACACAAATAACAAATTACAAAAATGAAAGTCATTGGTTATTAGTTTTTTGTTAATAGTCAACTGCCGGGGTAGCCAAGGTGGTTACGGCGCGGCTCTGAAAAAGCTGAGATGTCGGTTCAACTCCGACCCCCGGCACCATAAAAAGTTAAAAATTAAAAGTGAAAAGTTTAAAATTATTGAATTACCAGAAATTTTCTAAAAGAAAATTTCTGATACCTTAATTTTTCATTTTGAACTTTAAACTTTTAACTTGTTTAGGCGGGCGTAGTATAGCGGCTATTATGCGACCTTGCCAAGGTCGAGACGGCAGTTCGATTCTGCTCGCCCGCTCAAAATTTCGCTAAAATTTTGAGTGAGGCTCGCTCCGCAAATGCGGGACGAACCGTTACAAAAAAACAAAAACCCCATCCGGGGGTTTTTGTTTCACAAAATATACTTTGGAAAATTTATCTAACTGCGTCTTTTAAAGCTTTGCCGGCGCGGAATTTCGGAGCTTTCATCGCCGGGATCTGGATTTTGGCGCCGGTCTTGGGATTGACGCCCGCTCGCGCTTTGCGATGTAAAATCACAAAAGCGCCAAAACCGGTCAAAACAACTTTTTCGCCTTTCTGTAAATTTTTGGTAATGGTGTCCAAAACGGACTCCAGACATTCTTCGGTCTGTTTTTTGGAACAGCCGCATTTATTAGCAACGGCTTCAACTAATTGATCTTTGGTCATAACTCCATATAACATATAGCAGGAAACATGCAACAAATGTTATGTGGTACATGTTACATGCTGTATGTTTTGTGAACTAACTCGACCTTTACCCTGTTAAATAGCCGCTTCGCGGCTCCCGCTTTGCGGGATTTAACAGGGTGAATTTTCTTATATTTTAAGCCAAGCATTAATCCAGCACAACCCCGCCAGAAGCTCAACCAACCGCTGCTTAAAAACGTTATTTTTTCGGGCGAACTCGCCTACGGCTCTCTTTAAAAATCAGGCGGCATAATCAATAAGCTTCTAGTCGGGGTAAACTATTTTTCTAATTCTTTCTATATTTTGAGCTAAGCCGGTTTTTTCGTCAAGAGTAATTAAAACTCCATTGACCTCAACCAGC
>JAHIST010000039.1 GCA_018818145.1 Patescibacteria group bacterium | reverse complement strand
CAGCCAAAACAATGCCAGATTTGCCGCTCCTGCGAAAACATAAAAGAAGGCGTGCGCTCGGAATGAAAAGGACACCGGGCTTTGTAGTTTCTGCCGGCTTTTGCCATCCTGATATACTCGCCCAGCACCTCCACGATATCAAGCTTTTGTTTTATTTGGTCTACGGGTGAAAAATCCATATTACAGATTTACAGATAAGCTAATATACTATTATTTCTCCCGTCATCTCCGGATGAATTGAACAATGATATTTGTATCGCCCGGCTGTATTAAATTTTTTACTGAATGCCCTGCCGGGCGCTAAATCGCCGCTCGACCAATCGTCACCCGCCACATTATGAGTTTTATTATCTTCATTATACCAGGTCACATTGGCGCCCGTTTTGACGGCGTTCATGTTTGGCAGAAATTTTGAATCGCGGATAAAAATATTTAATTGCATGTCGGCCGGAGGTATTGCGGGCTGAAAAATTCCCAGGCCGGACACTTTCAGCTGGCTAAAAAAATTTTTGGCATAATTAAAAACTTTTAAATCGGTAAAGCTTTGCATCGCCCAGCCCAGAATTAAAATTACAATGATGAAAAGAATAATTTTTTTCATAAGATAAAATCTATAAATTTTGAAAATTGGCGGAGGGGGAGGGATTCGGCTCCGATTAAAATTTTGCCGTCGCTATATAAAATGCTTATTCATAAAGGCGCGACCAGATCCTGATTTTAGATACTTTTCAAAATTAAAAGCTTTATATTTATCATTAAACGTCGTATATGTAATTAATTCTATTGGCAATTTTCCAGCTGTGGCTGGGACGATTTAACCTTTCTTTTATATTCTCCGTGCAGCCGGTATATAAATGTTTATTGGGGCACTTCAGTGTATAAACGTAATACATAAAAATAATTTGGTTGCCCGCTTTCGCTCTTCTTCTTGCGGCGGACTGCGTCCGCCGAAGCCGAGCTTCAGCGAGGCGAAGGCGGAGGGGGCGAGATTCGAACTCGCGATACCGGTTAGGGTATACTTGCTCTCTCCCGAAAATATATTTTCTGCAAGGCGGAAGGGGCGGGAGTCGAACCCGCGATACCTTGCGGTATATCCGCTTTCCAAGCGGACGCACTCGGCCACTATGCGACCCTTCCGCCTTAAAGAAAATTAATATTTTCGTGGATCCTCGATTTTTTAACTAAATCAAAGATTTAGAAAAAATCGGGACAAGCGAGCGCACTCGGCCTCTATGCGACCCCTCCCTTAGTTATTTAGTTTTTGCTACCATTTGTTTCTCCCCATTTGATTCTCCACTCGGGCTCGCAGCATTTGTTAGCGATTAATGCTTGTAATTCCTCAACCGAATGATTAATCTTAGCTCCTTCAGAAAGCCTTTTGCCCTCATTGAGACTGATTTCTTTATTTTTCATTTTCCTAAAAAATTCAGTCACATTTGCCGGAAATAATTCTTTAGTATATTTTTCAAATTCTTCCTTGCTAAGTGAACCTTCCAAATATTTAAAGAAAATCTCAAGATCGCGTTCACCCAGATCATCCGGATTAATACCGCGCACTAAAAATTCATTACCGTTTTTTATTTCGGCTTCTTTGTATTCTTTAAACCCTTGTCTTAAATGAGCTAAATCTAATTTTGTTTCTTGTTTTGGAATTTCCATTTTTCCTATAGTCTATTTTCTTTTAATAAAATCCTCAACGATTTGGCGTGCTTCATCGTCAGTTTTCTGACGCAAGGGGTGTTTCATTAAATACGAGCTGACTTCAAGATAACCGCCGATTTCCCTATTTAAAGCCAGTTTGGCCAAACGGATCGCGTCAATCACGATGCCCGCGCTATTGGCCTTGTCGTCAACCTCCAAGCGCAATTCCAGCGAATAAGGAATTTCGGCAAACATCTTGCCTTCAACTCTGATAAAAGCCAGCTTGGTATTGCCCAAAAACGGAATAAAGTCGCTGGGGCCGATATAGACTTCGTTTGCTTTTAAACTTTTCTTTATTTGACTGACTACTGCTTGAGTTTTGCTGATTTTCTTGCTTTTTAACCGCTCAAACTCTTTCATATTAAGAAAATCCGTATTGCCGCCGACATTCAACTGGTAGGTTTTTTCAATAGTCGCTCCCCGTTCATCGCAAAGCCGAGCTAAAACCCGATGGACGATCGTGGCGCCGATTTGGCCCTTGATATCATCGCCGATAATTGGTACGCCCGCTTCTTCAAATCGTTTTATCCAATTAGTATTGGAAGCGATAAAAACCGGAATGCAGTTGATAAAAGCGCATTTTGTTTCCAGCGCCATTTCCGCCCAAAATTCTGTGGCTTTTTGCGAGCCAACCGGTAAATAATTAACCAAAATTTCCGCGCCGGTGTTTTTGATTTCTTTGATTATTTTCTCGCGTAATTTTTCCGGGTCAGTGGGTTTTTTGAGCGGTTTAATTTTATTTAAAACATAAATTCCCACGCCGTCTAAAATTGGCCCCTCGCGCACTATCGTGCGACTCGGGGCAAGCGCCGTCCATTTAACCAGGTTCGGCGAACTAAATACTGCTTTATTTAAAGGTTTTCCGATCTTGTTGGCGCCCACGTCAAAAGCCGAAACAAAATCAATGTCCTTAAAATTATAAGGGCCGATTTTGCGATGCATTAAACCAATTACCTTTTTGGCGGGATCGCGACGATAAAACTCAATTCCCTGAATCAAGCCGGCAAAACAATTCCCAACACCAACAACCCCGACCCTAATTGGCTTTTTAGGCATAAGCTGAAATTATTTGATTAGCTCTATTATATAACAAAAACTTATTTTGACGCAACCTACTTAATCGCCGAGAATGAAAGACCCCCCGGCTGTACTGGGGGGTTTCTATTCTTTTCTGTCATTCCCGCGAAACTTGTCCTCGACCGCGATCGGGGAGCGGGAATCCATGTTTAGCTTTAGAATCTGGATTCCGGGTCAAGCCCGGAATGACAAATATAGAAATTAAGAATACTTTCTACCGGAATTGGTCAGCTATTTTTTTGCCGAACCTTTTTTCCAGTTTGCTGAAGAACTCTTTTTGACGAATCCGATCTTGTTTGGCTCTTTCATCGGACAGGCGCTTTTCTTTCTTAAGGGAAAAGAAGATATAAATGATCCAAATAAATCCGAGTGTAAGGGAAATCAAAACAAAAATATTCAAGGGTCTGGGCTGGCGGATGGTGCCAAGAGCCGCAAAAAGAACAGCAATTGTCGGCAGAAGAAAATAAATGATATTCCCCGCAATTCTTAATATTTTTCTAATCATGAGCTTCCTCCTTTTCTAACTATTTCAGCAGATAGTCATCGGTTCATGCCGAGTTTTTGGAGCGTTAAATAAACCTGTGCTTAAGTTTCCGTTTTACTGTATAAACTCCAGCGCCTACATACTGGCCAACATACATTAGGATTACTACACAAATACCAAACGACGTTTCGAGCACCTTTTTGAACACAGATTTAATTTTCATCTTTATAGCCCTCCTCTTAAATTTTGTAAGAACACGACATTTATAGTATATAACTAAAAAATTAATAATGTCAAAAAAGCGCCCGGATTTTCATCCAAGCGCTTTTCTTGTTTTTGCTATTAGCTATTGGTTTTTTGCTATTCGTTATTTAATAGTCCATCCCGCCCGGCGGCATTTGAGGCATTCTGTCGTCTTTCTTTTCGGGCAAATCGGTAACAACCGCTTCGGTGGTCAAAAGCATAGAAGCAGCGGAAACCGCGTTTTGTAAAGCGAAACGAACAACTTTGGCTGGATCAATAATGCCCGCTTTAATCAAATCTTCGTATTCATCAGTTTCAGCATTGTAGCCAAACCCGCCACTGCCTTTTTTTACCTCGGCAGCAACCACCGCGCCATCTTTGCCTGCATTTTGAGCAATTTGGCGCAACGGTTCCTCCAGCGCCCGTTTTAAAATATTCAGACCGATTTTTTCATCGCCGATGACCTTTGCCTCTTCCACGGCTTTAAGCGTGCGAATCAGCGCTACGCCGCCGCCCGCTACAATTCCTTCCTCAACCGCCGCTTTGGTGGCGTTAAGCGCGTCTTCAATTTTATCTTTTTTGGCTTTCATCTCCAATTCCGTGGCCGCGCCGACTTTAATCACCGCTACCCCGCCGGAAAGTTTTGCCAGCCGCTCCTGCAGTTTTTCTTTATCAAAATCAGAGTCAGTTTGCTCAATTTCTTTTTTGATTTGGGCGATGCGGGCGTCAATGTCGGATTTTTTACCTTTGCCTTCCACAATCGTGGTATTTTCTTTGGTAGATACAACTTTGCGGGCGCGGCCCAGCATTTTTAATTCAACGTTTTCCAGTTTCAAGCCAACCTCTTCGGAAATCACCTGGCCGCCGGTAATAATCGCGATATCGGCCAGCATTTCTTTGCGCCTGTCGCCAAAACCGGGGGCTTTAATGGCCAATGTGTTGAAAGTGCCGCGCAGTTTGTTGACCACCAGAGTGGCCAGCGCGTCGCCTTCCAGCTCTTCGGCAATAATCACCAAATCTTTTTTGCCCGATTTGGCAATTTTTTCCAGCACCGAAATTATTTCCTGCAAAGAAGCAATTTTTTTGTCGGTAATCAGAATAAGCGGGTCGTCATACTCGGCTTCCATGCGTTCGGCATTGGTTATCATGTAGTGGGAAACATAACCCTTGTCAAACTGCATGCCTTCCACCACTTCTTTTGACAAACCAAAGGTTTGTGATTCTTCAACCGTAATAACCGAATCTTTGCCAAGCTCGTGCATAATATCAGCCAACATCTCGCCAATTTCCGGGTCTTGAGCCGAGATTGTCGCGACCTGGGCAATTTCCGCCTTACTGTTTATTTGTTTTGATAATTTTTTCAGCTCGCTGATAACCGCTTCTGTTCCTTTTTCCAGCCCCCTTTTTATTTCCAGCGGATTGGCGCCGGCCGTCACGTTTTTTAATCCTTCGCTAATAATTGCTTGAGCTAAAATAGTGGCGGTAGTGGTGCCATCGCCAGCGGTGTCGTTGGTTTTGGTCGCCACTTCTTTTACAATTTCCGCGCCGATATTTTCAAATTTATTTTCCAGCTCAATTTCTTTGGCGATGGTTACCCCGTCGTTGGTAATATGGGGAGCGCCAAAGCCCTTATCCAAAACCACATTGCGGCCTTTTGGGCCAAGCGTCACCTTGACCGTATCGGCCAATTTATCAACGCCGCGTTTTAGCAGGCGTCGTGCTTTTTCGTCAAATAATATTTGTTTTGCCATTTTTGTCTGCGAGCGTCAGCGAGTAGTTACAAAAATGAGCTCCCCGCTCAAATTTTGCCACTCTTTGGCACTCAAACGATATTTTAAAAAATAATTTATTAACTTTTGCAGACCGCGAGAAGCGAATAGCTTCATACTTTTTAGGCGCAGCGGTCTGCCGCGTATTGCCCCGCAAAATTTGAGCGGGGAGCCATACTTATTCTAAAATTGCCAGTATATCTTTTTCCTCTGCTATTAAATATTCTTTCCCGTCAATTTTTATTTCGCTGGGGCCGTATTTGGTAAAAAGCACCAGGTCGCCCTTTTTGACGCTCAAAGGAATGCGTTTTTCGCCGCCTTCGTCAAACTTGCCCGGACCCACGGCAACAACTTTGCCCTGTTCCGGCCTTTCTTTATCAACGGTCTGGGGCATAATAATGCTCACTTTGCCGAATTTTTTGATTTCTTCTGAAGTCATCGGCTCAATGACAACTCTATCGTTTAGGGGTTTTATCTTCATAAACATATAACATATAACATAATAACAAGCAACCAGTTGCATTTTTGTTGCGTGTTTTATGTTATGTGTTTTGTGATTTTTAGCACTCTTTTATCCAGACTGCTAATTTTATTGCATTATAGTATTGTATTCAGATAGGTGGAACTTGTCAAGCCCCGTTAGAAGTTCAGCCAAGCTATAAGACAAAACTATATTTGTAAGCGATTCGCCTGATGGCTTTCTTATGGCTTATACCTTTTCTTTTTAAAACTTCTAACGGGGTCAAGAGTAAAAAGAAAACCCCCGGCCTAGTCAAATTAATTTTGACCAAAGCCGGGGTTAATAAATATTTCTTATGCTATGCCTTTAAAAAAACGATGAAACTCTTGCGCCTCTCTGTTCATTCCCGTCTTGGCAGCCACAATCTGGCTTCTGGTACAGTTGGCTTGATGAATTTGCTTAAACCTTCTTTTTATTATTTTCATTTTCTGGCGCACCTCATTTTTCAATTTCTGCGCTCTGCTTTTATTTTTACTCTTGAAACCGATACCTACAACCAGCCGCGGGTCAAAAGAAGAATCGCGAGGCCTCATCCAGCTGGGAACAAACTCGTCGCAATTAAGACTGATGGTGTCTTTATTGGTACGATAAATTTTATTCGGCTGTTTGCTTTTTTTCTTCATTTTCTTCATTATTTTCTTCCGTTCACGAGTTACATAGCTTCTTGTCTGGGCAATCAGCCCGTTTCTACCAAGAAGCGGCGTCGCTAAAATCATGGCTTGCTCTTTTTTCATTTTATACCTCCTTTTCAGCTATTTAGTTGGTAAAAAACTTTTTACTATTTTATAATTTTGAATTGTAATTTTAATTTTTGATTTATTTAAGGTACTTTCCCGTATAACTTTTCTTGTTTTTGATTATATCACAAACCGCGCCCTGCGTCCCGATTTCGTATTCGCGCAAAGCGCGAATACGAAATCGTGGATCCACGATTTTCTGATTGCGCCTGCGGCGCAAAGAAAATCGGGACAACTATTTTTTTAAAGCTTGACCGGTATAGCTTTTTTTGCATTGTATCACATCTTTTAAGGTCCCGGCAACGACCAGATAGCCGCCTTTCTCTCCACCCTCCGGCCCCAAATCAATAATCCAGTCAGCACTGCGAATCACATCGGGATTGTGCTCAATAATTAATATAGAATTACCACGCGCGACCAATTGATGCAAGACATTAAGTAATTTTCTGATATCGTCAAAATGAAGGCCGGTGGTGGGCTCGTCCAAAACATACAAAGTCCGGCCCGTATCGCGGCGCGCCAATTCTGTTGCCAACTTTATCCGCTGGGCTTCGCCGCCCGAAAGCGTGGTGGCGGACTGGCCCAATTTCATATAGCCCAAGCCGACTTCTTTGAGCGTTCGCAGTTTCAGCTCCAGCATCGGGATATTTTTGAAAAAATCGTAAGCTTCCTCAACGGACATGGCTAAAATTTTGGCAATATTTTCCCCTTTATATTCAATTTCCAAAGTTTCTTTATTGTAACGGCTGCCGTGGCACTCTTCGCATTCAATGTAAATATCGGGCAAAAAATACATTTCAATTTTTTTGACGCCGTCGCCCTCGCAGTTTTCGCACCGGCCGCCTTTAACATTAAAACTAAAACGGCCGGGATTGAAACCGCGAATTCTCGCCTCCTGCGTAGAAGCAAAAATATCCCGAATTGGCGTAAAGGCGCCTGTATAGGTGGCGGGGTTGGAACGGGGCGTGCGGCCGATTGGCGACTGGTCTACAACGATCACTTTATCCAAATTTTGAGTTCCTATGATTGATTTGTGCGCGCCGGGCTCTTTGTGCGCGCCGTAAAAATCACGAGACAAGGCAGTAGCTAAAATGTCATTAACCAACGTGCTTTTGCCAGACCCGGAAACTCCGGTTATTGCCACAAAACAGCCCAGCGGAATCTTAACGTCAATGTTTTTTAAATTATGTTCAATGGCGCCGCGGATTTCTAAAAAATTCGGTTTGGAATTTGAAATTTGTGATTTGGAATTTGTTTGTAATTTGGATTTTGTAATTTGTGATTTTTTGACAGATGTTTCTACTCTCATCCTACCAGAAAGATATTTCCCTGTTAGAGTATCGGACTTCATTATTTGTAACGCCGTTCCCTGAAAAATAATTCTGCCGCCATGCGTCCCCGCGCCCGGCCCAACATCAACAATCCAATCCGCGCAACGTATAGTTTGTTCGTCGTGTTCCACCACCACGACCGTGTTGCCCAAATCGCGTAATTGTTTTAGCGTTGAAATCAGCCGGCTCAAATCGCGCTGGTGCAGGCCGATTGAGGGCTCGTCCAAAATATAAATAACTCCCGAAAGCCCGGAGCCGATTTGCGTGGCCAGCCGTATGCGCTGCGCTTCGCCGCCCGATAAAGTCGTTGATTCGCGGCTCACGGTCAAATAGTCCAATCCCACATCAATTAAAAACTGCAGGCGCTTTAGAATTTCTTTAATAATCAAACGCGCCACCTGTTCATCCGTTGTTGTTAACTTTAATTTCTGAAAAAAGTTTTTGAGCCCTTCAACGCTCATTTCGTTTAACTGGCTGATGTCTACTCCGGCTTCCCTCTCTTTTCTAAGGAGAGGGCTCGCTTGCCCGCCGAAGCCTTGGCGAAGGTGGGGGTGAGGTGTATTAATTTTCACTGCCAGCGCTTCTTTTTTTAGACGCTTGCCATGACAAAGCGGGCATTTTTTTATCAGCATGTATTTTTCTATTTCGGCGCGCGCGAAATCCGATTCTATCTCTTTCCAGCGCCGTTGTAAATTTGGAATCACACCCTCAAATTCAATTTTTAATTCTAAATTTTTAATTTTTAATTTCTTAGATTTTAAGCGCTCGCTGCCATAAAGAATCAAATTAACAATATCTTTTGATAATCTTTCAACTGGTTCATTTAGAGAAAATTCGGCCTCATCAGCGAGTCGACTTAAAATCCAAGAATAATATCCCTGCCGGCCGACCCGGTGGGAAGCCGTGGCCCAAGGACGGATGGCGCCTTCGGCCAGGGTTAGGCGCGGATTAGGAATAATCAGTTTTGAATCAATTTCCAATTTTGTGCCCAGACCCTGGCATTCCGGACAGGCGCCAAACGGGCTATTGAATGAAAATAAACGAGGTTCAATTTCGGACAATGAAACGCCGCATTCTTTGCAGGCAAAAAGCTCGGAGAAAACAATGTCATTGCGAGGAGCGTAGCGACGAAGCAATCCCGAACTATTGCCGCCGTCCGCGGGATTGCTTCGCCCCGCTTTCGCGGGACTCGCAAAGACATTAATTATTATTATTCCTCCGCCCACCTTCAGCGCAGTTTCCACCGAATCCACAATGCGCGCACGTTCGTCTTTGGAAAGCTCTCGAGATATTTCAATTTTATCCACAACAACTTCAATGCTGTGCTTTTTCATTTTATCCAGTGCCATCTCCATCGCTTCTTCCAGTCGAAAGACAATCCCGTTAATACGCACGCGCACAAAACCGGCGCGCTGCGCCTGTTCCAAAATTCCTTTATGCTCGCCTTTTTTACCGCGCACCAGCGGCCCCAAAATTAAAACTTCTGCCCCGACTGGCATTTTCAAAATTTGATCGGCAATCGCCGAAGGACTTTGACGCGTAATTAGCTTGCCGCAATCGGGGCAATGCGGCTTGCCAATCCGCGAAAATAAAAGACGGAGGTAATCATAAACCTCCGTGATTGTGCCAACAGTTGAGCGCGGATTTTTTGCCACACTGCGCTGGTCAATGGCAATGGCCGGCGAAAGCCCCTCAATTTTGTCCACATCGGGTTTGTCCATCACGCCCAAAAATTGCCTCGCGTAGGCCGACAAACTTTCCACATAGCGGCGCTGGCCTTCGGCGTAAATCGTATCAAACGCCAGCGATGATTTTCCCGAACCGGAAAGCCCCGTTATAACCACGAGTTTATTTTTGGGAATATCCAAATCAATATTTTTCAAATTATGAACCCTGGCACCCCTGATTTTTATAAATTCGTCAGTTTTCATATTAAACGATATTATAGCGTATTTTTTACCAAAAGAAAAGAGCCCGTTACGCTAACGGACTCTCAGACTTCAAATCTTTATCTTTTTCTCCTTTAATCTCTTATAGTCTAAAACATAAGTAATTAGACTGATAAAACCGAAAAGCAACGACAGCCCTAGTCCAATAAAAATTAGCCAGGCGTTTTCTGGAAGAGTATTTCTCTCTAAAAATAGAATTGCGAAGCCAGCGGTCAAGACCTCTGCCCACATCTTTATTTTGCCCCAAATGTTTGCTTCAACCCTTGTCCGGTTATATGAAGCGAAAATAATACCGGCCACGGAAATTAACGCTTCCAAAAAAATAACTAGAGCGACGAAGATAAACAAAAAAATGACCAAAGTCGTCCAACCAAAGCCGACAACGCAAATATATAAAAAACGACCCAATATCACGGCGCAGAAAAATTTATCAACGCCCTTGTCGTAAATAGCTCCTTGACGAGTTCGCCCGCCCTGACCCGCCGCCAAACCATCTAAAATATCAGTTATACCACCAATTATGATAAGGCACAAAAACACTTCCATGGTTGGCGACCAAAACAAGATGTAAAACGCAATCAGCAATCGCAAGGTCGTCAGTCCGTTTGCTACTATCCACCAGAATAAGCTGTCATTATTTTTGTTCATATCCCCTCCTTAAAGAACTATTTTGAAAAAAGCTTATTCAATCTTATAGTCTTAACCAGAAAAAATCAAGAAAACGCATAACCACATTGAAATATTAAACAAAAATCTGTATAATTATCCACAATCCATGAAAAAACCGCTGATTAAAAAATTCAAAAAAATCCCCAAAAAACCCGGCGCCTATTTACTTAAAGACAAAACTGGGGAAATTTTATATATAGGCAAAGCGCAAGATATTAAAAAACGAATCCAATCACATTTTAGTAAAAAAAAATGGTTTTTTCACCGATCGGTTCGTAGATAAGATTGCTGACCTTGATTGGATTGAAACCGATGACGAAAAGCAGGCGCTGTTGCTGGAAAACGAGCTAATCAAAAAATACCAACCTCGTTTCAATATCCAGTGGCGGGATGACAAAAGTTATTTTTGGGTGGTTTTTACTGATGATGAATGGCCGAGAGTCCAAAT
>JAHIST010000038.1 GCA_018818145.1 Patescibacteria group bacterium | reverse complement strand
ACCAGAATCCGATGAAAGTCTGGAAAACTCCTTACGAATGGTTGGAATTCTACAATTTTGAAAGAATACATTTAACGCTTAACGGGTTAACACCCCAAGAGAAACTACTCCAGAGTGTTACCCTTGACTGTTAACTATACAAAACTTGACATTAATTAGCTTTTAACGTTATACTCTAAAATCAAATTAAAGTTCTTTCAAGGGGAGGGGAGATGAAAAGGGCAGTTTTATTGATGGCGGCATTGGCGGTAATCGCTTTAGTCTTTCTGGGTTGCGCTACAGCTCGGCAGAAAAATATTGATGTCAACATCATCAAAAACAGCGCCGACAAAAACTCGGAAAGACCAAACATGGTACAGATTATCAAAGGCGAGAAACCATACGAAATTTTCGAAAAGTCGAAAGCGTTGCCGGCAAAAGTCCAAAAGGACGAATCGCCGGAAAAGCGAGAGATAGTTTATGACTCGCAGATTATTCCGGATATAAACCTGTCAAAATACCCGCCGCTAAAGACAACTCAACGGTGGAATATGGAACAGATTCGCCAGCGGATAGCCAAGACTGGCCTTGAGCCTCATTTTATCAGCCAATCCCACTTAGTCAGAAATCGAGCGCCTAATGGGAAAATGATTATCCAAAGAGCGAAAAATGTTCTGTATTTGGGCTTTCGGAGTATTGAACCTAACGGTAAAAAGACTTTCACGCCGGTGGAAATTGCCGAGTGTGGAAACTCGGCGGATGGCTTCAAAGAAGTTATCACACCGGCGAAAACAGCAGAGAAGTACTACGATAAAGAAGTTATAAGAATCACAGAAAGGTATCAAGATACACAAATTACCACTATAGTTAAAAAGATTGTCCTTCCACCTCCTCCCCCTCCCAAGGTAAAATGGGAGTGGCCGAAAGAGATTGATTATGGCGGCGGAGATGGCGGCGGCGGAGGCGGCGGCTGCGGCGGCGGCACCGGAGCCAGCAGGTAGCTCTTTCTAAAAAGTTAACCGGGGGAAGGTTGTTAATACGCGAATCTTCCCCTCTATTTCCAGAATTTCTATACTAATCAACTAATAAAATGGAGTTTTGAAAATAGAAAATAACTAAATTAAATCAAAATCAGCCATTGGAGGATGGCAAAAAAATGCAAAGCAACAACATAGCGCTTTATTTAAAGCGCAAAAATAGAAATAATTTTTTAAAATCTCTCGGCGCTTCGGGAACGATTTTGGCAATGGCGGCCACGCTTTTAAGCCAGGCTATTTTTCCGTCAATTGCCCGCGCCGACAGCCCGCAGTTCAATATCTTCACGCCCTATGTCCATACGCAAACATTCAATCGCGACTATTATCTGCTGGATGTGAAAAACGAGACTAAGGGTACTGACTGGAACTTTCCGGTTTCAGCTGACCAGGGCGATACGCTGGTTTTTTATCTTTACTATCACAACGGTATTGTCAACACCATGGCCAACAATACCACGCTGAAGGCGACTTTGCCTTCTGGCGTCAGCCAACAGCATATTGTCACCGGCTATCTTTGGGCTGACAACGCAACCAACGCTTCACCCTCAAACCCGCTGACTCAAACGGTACAGGTTAATATTAGCTCTTCCCAAAGCCTGCAGTATGTCGCCGGCTCGGCCAAATGGTTCCCGGATCAGGGCGACTGGCGGTTTGACGCGCCAACGCCTTTTCCGAGCGGCCAAAATGAAAATCAGCTTTTTAGCACTGGCATCAACATCGGCTCAATTGAAGGCTGCTGGGAGTTTTCGGGCGCAATAGTTTTTAAAGCAAAAGTTTCGCAAATCCAATACAGCGCTACCCTGACCATAGATAAAAAGATGAGAAACCTGACTAATAATGAAACTGTTTGGAATGACTCAGTCAACGCTTATCCGCGCCAAACAATCGCGACGCAATTAATTATTACCAATACCGGCAACACCACGGCCAATAATATTTTTGTCCGCGATATTTTACCCGACCGGTTGCTTTATAATTCCGGAACAACTAAAATTGACAATGCCGCCACAGCTGATGGCGTTACCAGCGGCGGAATAAATATCGGCAGCCTCTCTCCGGGCCAGTCAAAAACAGTTTATTTTGAAGGAACGCTGGAACGGGAAGTCAGATTTGTCCGCGGCACAACCACGCTGACCAACACCGGCTATGCCCGGGCTGACCAGGTTAACGAAATCCAGGATTCGGCCAACATTGTCGTGACTTATACTGGCTGCAACCCGGAAATGAACCGTCCGCCGGCAAGATAATTGTGGAATTTAAATTATAAACCATGAAAAAATTCATTAGCGGAAAATCTAAAAAAGCCATTTTCTCTTTTGCTATAGTCTTAATCTTGGCTGCCGGCATTTTAAGCCAGGTTATTTTTCCGTCTGTTGCCCGCGCCGACAGCCCGCAGTTCAATATCTTCACGCCCTATGTCCATACGCAAACATTCAATCGCGACTATTATCTGCTGGATGTGAAAAACGAAACTAAGGGTACTGACTGGAACTTTCCGGTTTCAGCTGACCAGGGCGACACGCTGGTTTTTTATCTTTATTATCACAACGGCGTGGTTAACACGATTGCCAATAACACCTCCCTACGGGTTTCTCTCCCTTCGGGACAAAATTCCCAACACACGGTCACCGGCTATCTCTGGGCTGACAACGCCACCAACGCGACACAATCAAATCCCTTAACCCAATCTGTCCAGATAAATTTAAGCTCATCTCAAACTTTACAATATATATCCGGTTCAGCTAAATGGTTTCCAAATCAAACCGATTGGCGCAGTGATGCGCCGGTGTCTTTTCCTAACGGCCAAAGCGGAGAACAGCTTTTTGGCTCGGGCATAAATCTGGGTTCTAATGAAGGCTGCTGGGAGTTTTCGGGCGCGATTATTTTCAAAGCTAAAGTTGGTTCAAATCAACCGCCTTCAGATAACTACGATTTGACTGTCGCTAAAACCGTCCGCAATCTCACCGGCGGCCAAAGTGGCTATTTTGAAAGCGTCAACGCGCAAAACAACGACCGTGTTGAATTCAAAATCCAACTAAATAATACCGGCAACACAACGCTCAATAATGTTTTTGTGCGCGATGTTTTGTCTTCGTATGATTCTTATGTCAGCGGCACGGTGCGCCTTGATGGCTTTTACGGCTCCGACCAGCTTCTAAGCGGCGGAGTTAATATCGGCTCGCTTTATTCCGGCGGCTCCCGCACTATTACTTTTGAAGCGACAATCACCGGCTACACAAGCGGCAGCCAGACTTTAACTAACTATGCCTACGCTCGGGCTGATCAGGTCAGCGAACGCAACGACTCTGCCGTGATTTATATTTCACAACAGCAATCAGGTTTCTTAACCTTAACTAAATATGTCCGCAATCTTACTGCCGGTCAAACAGGCCTATTATCCAATACCAACGCCAATCCGGGCGATCGGGTTTTATTTACCATTCAAGTTACTACCCCGAGCGGCAATCAAGTTAATAATGTCCGCGTTTGGGACAGCTTACCCTCCGGCCTGACTTATGTTTCCGGCTCCGGCCGCCTTGACGGCTCCAGTTTCTCTGATTCTTTCTTTTACGGCGGCATTAATTTGGGCGTACTTTACGACAATCAAACCAGAAATATTACTTTTGAAGCAACGGTTGGCCCCGTGGCTCTGCCTGGCGAGACTTATATGTACTATGGCTATACCGGCAAAACTTTAGTTAATACGGCCTACGCCTCCGGAGACAGTATGTCACAACAACAAGCTTCCGCGCAGGTCGTAGTAAGCTCCACACAACCCCAACCGACAACTTTCAGCAAGCGGGTTGACAATTTGACTTCGCCCAACGGCTCTGGCACCGACAATACAGCGCAAATCAGCCATATCCTGAAATACACCCTAAGCTACACCAACAGCAGCGCAACCAATCTGACAAACGTGCAGATTTTTGACACCCTGCCTTCTTATACAACCTACCAAAGCATTGACAGCAACGGTTATTATAATTCTTCCATCAATCAAATTACATGGAGTATAGGCAGCTTATCCGCCGGCAATTCAATTACTGTTTCTTATCAGGTTGAAATTGATGTTGTGCCGTATAATAATTTTATAATTTCCAACACCGCTTTAATTAAAGCAGATAATTTGGGCCAACTTGACTCAAACGAAGTACGCACAACTGTTGGCGGCATTGTTAAGGGCGTCAAAGTGGTCACCGGCAACAATTCCTTGCCCAGAAACATAGCGACCGCCGGCATGATTTCGCTTTGGAGCATTTTTGTATTATATTTAATAATGGAATATGCGCCGGCTTGGCGAAATTTAAGATTCAAATTGGCTGTTTGGAAAATAAAGGCATCAAACTCTTTGTTTTGACTTCGCTCGGACGCCATATCCCGCGTAGCGGGATGCGGCGCTCCTCGCTAGTCAAAATAAAACGGAAAGAAAACTTGGCTTAGCCAGAATAAAAAATAAAGGAGGGTTAAAATGAGTAGAATAGAAACAATTACATCGATCAAAGACAGAGATGTGCTTGTCGATGTAACGGCAATAGCATGTTTAGTTGCCGGCATCTGCCAAAATTATCCGGAATGCGACGGCGAGGTAAAAATTGAAGTCGGAGATGTAATCTGTGCTAAATGCGGCAAGTATCAGGATTGCGGAGATGTCCGCATAAGAAAAACTTGCCGCGTACTTTTATAGAATACGGAATGCTTGGGTGGGTCTCAAAAAGACCCACCTTTTTTTATTGGCATAATATCATCCACAATTCCCGTTTCATAAAATTTTTGCTATACTTTAACTAATGAATCAAGCCCTGCTTGAAAAGTTTGTTATTTATCTCCAAAAAGCCAATTGGCTGATTTTTGGACCGACCTTAATACCTCTTGATTCGCTTGACGAAGAAGAAATTTCGCCATACTTAACTGCTCATCAGCCGCAAACAAAAAAAGATAATGGCTTGATTTTAATTAAACAAATTGAAAAACCGACAGAACTTGTTTTGGACGACCGTCTGCCTTTTTATTCTTTCAAGCATTTTTTTATTCCAGAAGGCGAAACGCTGTTTAAATATAAAAATAATTCCCTAAAAGAGAGTTTTGAAGAACAAAAAGTTGCCCTATTGGGTGTAAATCTCCTTGACCTTAAAGCCATAAATCTCTATGACCAAGTTTTTGAAAAAGACCCCTACTATCAAGCCCGCCGCAGAAAAATTTTAATTGTCGGCAGCTCGTCAGTTCCAGAAATTAGCAATAATATTTTTGCTCAAAAATATGAAGAAGATATTTTAGAGCATCTGCCGTTTGACATATTCTTTGCAAACGACCAACAACCAACAATCAACAACCAACACTTCAAAGTTTTCTCCGGCTCAATTAAAGGCCAGCGAATTTTAGAACATTTTGGGTATAAAGATTATCAGCATATTCAATTCAGCGGACCGATCAAAGAAGGGAAACCGGATGAACAGATGGAGCGGTTGCGCGATAAACTGAAAAATAAACATAATCAAAAAATTTGGGATGAGTTGGGTACTCGCTGTATTGAATGCGGCAAATGCACTCTATCTTGCCCGACCTGCTTTTGCTTCAGGGTAGACGATTATCCGGGACTGGAGAAAAATTCCGGCGCCAGAGTGCGCTGCTGGGATTCTTGCTTCTATCAGGAGTTTTCTGAAGTTTCCGGCCCTTCGACAAGCTCAGGGCAAGCGCCGAAATTCTTAAAAACTACAGCCGAACGAATCCATTTCTGGTATTTCCATAAATTTGCCAGAATTCCAGATGAATTTAACTTTATAGGGTGTGTTGGCTGCCGCCGCTGCGCAAAAGTCTGCCCGGTGGGAATAGACATTAAGGAAGTACTGAAGGAAATAGAAGCGTCTTAATTTTCAATTATCAATTTTCAAATTTTCAATCAATTTTCAATGATTTAATTTTCAAACTTGCCCCGCCGGGCGGGACATTTATTGGAAATTAAAAATTAAAAATTAAAAATTATTGAATAACCCTTACCTTTCTGAACCGGCTAAAATAGTCAAAATAACTCCGCAGACAGATACAGTCAAGCTGTTCCGTTTTGAATTTGTCCAAAAAGTCTGGGGTTATAATTTTTCCTTTGCGCCCGGCCAGTTTATTGAGCTTTCAATTCCCGGATGCGGCGAAGCGCCTTTCGCGCCCTGCAACGCGGCCGGGGCAAAATATCTGGAACTTTGCATCCGCGATATCGGCCGGCTGACGCACAAATTGCACGAAATGAAAGTAGGGGATAAGGTGGGAATTCGCGGGCCTTACGGGAACGGTTGGCCAATAATAAATCAAAAATCAAAAATCAAAAATCAAAATGGCGAGAAGAAAAACTTACTCATCGTCGTTGGTGGATTAGGACTGATTCCGTTGCGAACATTAATTTTAGGTAAAGATAAATTTTTAGGCAAAGACATCAAGGTACAGATATTTTACGGCGCCCGTTCGCCCCAAGAAATGCTTTTTCGCTACGAATATGCGAAATGGCGCGAGAACGGAATTGACGTTAAGCTGACAATTGACAAAGAATGCGCCAATTGGGTGGGTTGCGTGGGGTTGGTAACTACGCTTTTTGATAAATTTCCAATTGTTGAAAACGCCCAAGCTTTTCTTTGCGGCCCGCCCGTTATGTATAAATTCGTTCTGGAAAAATTAAAGCAAAAGGAGGTTACCGACCAAGATATTTATCTTTCATTGGAACGCCGAATGCACTGCGGTCTGGGCGTCTGCCAGCATTGCGCCGTGGGGCCATATTACACCTGCAAAGACGGACCAGTATTCAGTTATGAACAAATAAAAAATATTCCCGGAGTAATATAATTATGCGCAAAAAGATAAAACTTATTGTGGGCGAAGAACTCTATGACATCGGTCCCGCCATATTGACCTCTCTTATTGTTATTGCCGGCATTGCTGTGTTTATTATAAAAAGTTTACCATTTGATTTTTGATTTTTGATATTTAATTTTTATTATGTGTTTAACCATACCCAAACAAGTTATCTCGGTAAAAAAAGATTTTATTGAAGTAAAATCAGCCAAAGGCAAAGAACGCTTGGGCGCTTTTATTGCGGTGAAAAAAGGGGATTGGGTATTAAGCCAAAACAGCATCATTATAAAAAAAATCAGCCAAAAACAGGCTAAAGAGATTAACAATTTATTGTCATCCTGAGGCACGAAGTGCCGAAGGATCCCGTCCGATAACCACGGGATTGCTTCGTCGCTACGCTCCTCGCAATGGCCATTCAGAGTTATGAATAAAAAGGGCCTATTATTGGTTTTTTCAACCGCTGTAATTTCCGGCTTTTCTATTTTTATCAATAAATTTGGGGTGTCGCTGGCGGACCCCTATGTTTTTGCTTTTTTAAAAAATGTGATAGTCGCTCTGGCGCTGACCGGCCTTGTTTTGTTTTTGAAAAACCGCGCCGCTTTGCGCGGCCTGAAACCAAAACAATGGCTGCTTCTAGTTTTAATTGGACTTATCGGCGGCAGTATCCCATTTTTACTTTTTTTCAAAGGGCTGGCCCTGACATCGGCGGCGCAAGGCAGTTTTATCCAAAAAACAATGTTTATTTATGTGACGGCAATGGCGGTAGTATTCCTTAAAGAAAAACTTTCCAAGAATTTTTTAATAGGCGCTTTACTTTTGCTTTTGGGCAATACACTGCTGCTGAAAACCCTTAATTTTTCTTTTGGTTACGGAGATTTATTGATTCTTTTGGCTACTCTATTTTGGGCAACAGAAAATATCATTTCCAAATACACCCTTAAAGATATGCCGGCAAAAACCGTGGCTTGGGGACGAATGTTTTTTGGCTCAATTTTTATTCTGGGATTTCTTGGTGTAAGCGGCCGGATAGATTCAATAGTTGTTTTAAATTTTGGCCAAATCAGCTGGGTTTTGATTACTGCGGCAATTTTGCTGGGCTATGTTGTCTCTTGGTATAATGGGCTCAAATACATTCCGGTTTCTGTCGCTTGCGCAATTTTACTTCTGGGCTCGCCGATTACGACTTTACTTGCAGCGATTAGTGCCGGAAAAATAAATTTTCAAGAAATTCTGTCGGGACTTTTAATTTTAAGTGGATTAACGGTGATTATTGGTGCGAGTTATTTGTGGAAAAAAATTATTAAAATGCGTAGCCTTATTTCCTGGAGTCATCCTGAGCGATAGCGAAGGATCTCTGACGAATGCCAGCCAGAGAATTCCTCGCATACGCGAGAGATTCTTCTCGCCTCGCTGAAGCTCCGGCGAAGCGGGCGGGCTACGCTCTCAGAATGACATTAAGACATGATAATTGATAATTCTGGACCAAAATTAGCCGCTCTTTACGGCCTAATCCCGAATACTCTGGGATTTTGCGGCCCGCAGCAGGACAAATTAAAAAAATTCATCAAGGGCAAGTTGGGCATACCCGATATCATACCGGTGCTTGAAAAATTCGAAGCCGCTTACGCCTATTACGAATTAATTGCGCAAAAAAACAAAATTAAGGCCGGGCCGTTTAATAAAAAAGTTGTGGAGGCCTACTGGATAGGCAATGAATTGCTGGAGGAAGTGAAAATTGATGATCTGCGAAAGATGATTTCTGAAAATTTTTCCCGACCCGGACTTTTGTCAAAAGAAGCCGCCGCTAAAAAAGCCGAAGAAATATCAAATAATTCTAAACCGCATCACAGTTTCCATATTTTAGTCCTTGGCTCAATTACCGGCCGGGTTAATTTTGAAGGTGACACAAAACTGAAAGATATCTGCCGAGTCGGCTGGGGAAGAGTGACAAAAATTTTCAATTTTCAATTTTCAATTTT
>JAHIST010000037.1 GCA_018818145.1 Patescibacteria group bacterium | reverse complement strand
CGGCGCAAATCAGGGATCGCATCGCAGAATTGAGGCGCTACGAAGCCGATGTTGAGCTTCTCGATTTTTCTAAAGAAGGCGACAGGGAATGGGGATAATATTCTTAAATAATGAAAGACATATTTCGCATTTTAGAAAAGAGTTATATTTATGAGCTTTTTGAGAAAAAAAAGCTTGTTTATTTTCCCGAGACGGAGAATAAATCCTCACACCTTAAAAGGTGTGAGGATAAAAAAATTACATTGATTGAAATTGAAAAAAACTCGCCCGACTGGGCCAAAGAAACATGCCTGGCAAAATATAAAATCTTTTTTGAAGACGAAACTTATAAGGTTGTCAGGGGAACGGCCAGCGTCAGCGAATCCAAAGAAAAAGCCTGGCAGATAATGAATTTTCTTTACGGGCAGGGCTTTGATGAAGGAGGTTTACTCATTGCCAGGCCGCTTGATTTTATCAAAGACGCGAACCTATTGCTTTATGAAGAGGCTCAAGGCACACCTCTTTCTTTAATAATTCAGGATAAAAATAGTAGCGAGCTAGAAGGCTTTTTAGAGAGGACGGCCGAATGGCTGGCGAAACTGCACGGCTGCAATTTTAAAAAAGAGACCGATTTTCCGCCGGCTGTTTTTATTAAAAAGAACGAATACAGCAAGATATTCGCGCAAATTATAAATTTAATTCCCGGATTGAGAAACGTTTTAGTTTTTAATTCGGAGCTCGAATTTATTGATGAGATTTCCGATGGGCAAAAAACATTAATCCATAACGATTTTTATCCAGGAAATATTATTGTTGGCCAGGAAATTATTTACGGGATTGATTTTGAAAAAAGCGGCTTTGGCTTACGGCTGATGGATGTGGCTACTTTTTTGGGTTGGTTTGACTTTCCGCAGCAAATCAGGGAAGCAAATTTTTCCGAAAAAGAAATCAGCAATTTTCAAAATATTTTTTTGGCGGCTTACTGCCGTTCATGCCGGCTGGAACGGGCAGAAATTGAGCGGACATTGAATAAATATTTGGCAAAGATATTTTTAGACCAAGTATACAATTACGCGATTATTTATGTTAAAGGCCGGAATTATTTTAGTTCCGAAGATAAAATAAATTACGAAAGAAAAATCAAAGCCTTAGTTCAAAAAGTCAGGCAGCATTTTTAAAATGAAAAGCGATGCCCTAATCCATTTTTATGAAAAGCACGAACGCTATATTTCGCCAGTCACAATACTGGCTGGTTTTTTTGAGGGATAATTTAACGCTAAAGCGCATTGATCTTTGGATAGATAATTTGATCATTATTGTCTATCTGTTCATTATCGGTCTCACTATCAAGGCATCATGCCGGGTAAATGGCGGGTGGATGTGATAAACGAAAGAGGCCAAGTGCTGGGACGGATGGCGTTTGAGGTGGTTCAAACGGGCTCTCCGCCAGAATTGACGACAATTGTTTTCTGAAAATGGATTTGACGTAAATTTTAATTTATAGTAAGATATCTTAAGTCGCTCTAATCTTGCGGCAAAATTTAAACGGGCGGCTTTTTTGTTTAAAAACTATTGCTGAGTAATAATTTCAATGGAAATAAGAAATATTGCCATTATCGCGCACGTTGATCATGGCAAAACAAGATTGACCGATGCGCTGATGCAGCAAACCGGCATGGCCGAGGCGGGCGTCAGCATGGATTCAAACGCCTTGGAGCAGGAGCGCGGCATTACGATTTATTCAAAAAACACGTCGGTAATATACAAGGATACAAAAATTAATATCGTGGACACGCCCGGCCACGCTGATTTTGGTTCCGAGGTTGAGCGGGTTTTGCGCTCCATTGATTCGGTCCTGCTGGTGGTGGATGCCCAGGAAGGCCCGATGCCCCAGACAAAGTTCGTTTTGAAAAAATCTTTGGAGCTGGGGTTAAAACCTATCGTGGTTATCAATAAAATTGACAAGCCGGCCGCCCGTCCCGAATGGGCGCACGAAATGGTGCTGGAATTATTTATGGATCTTGGCGCCAATGAAGAACAATTAAATTTTAAAACTATTTACGCGATCGCCAAACAAGGGATTGCCAAATTGAATTTGAAGGATGAATCCAAAGACTTGACTCCGCTTCTGGAGATGATTTTAAAAGAAGTGCCAATCGCTTCAAGCGAAGAAAAACAGAGAATGCCTTTGCGTGTGCAGCCCTTTAACTTGGCGTATGATAATTTTCTTGGCCGGCTGGCCATCGGCCGAATCTATGAGGGAACTATAAAAACCGGCGCCAATGTTTTTGTCAAAAAAACTTCGGGCGAAACCCGAGCCGGAAAAATAACCAAATTATTTACTTTTCGAGGTTTAGAGCGGCAGGATATCGCCGAAGCAAGCGCCGGCGATATCGTTATGGTCGCCGGTTTGCCCGATATCTATATCGGTGAAACTATTTGTGAAAAATCGGAACAGGAAGCTTTACCGGCGATTAATATTGACGAGCCGACAATCTCTTTGAATTTTTTGGTCAACAATTCGCCTTTTGCCGGACGCGAAGGAAAATTTGTTACCAACCGCCAGCTGAAAGAACGGCTGGAAAAAGAACTGGAGGTCAACGTGGGCTTAAAAATAGATTTTTCTTCTTATGATTTTTATAAAGTTTACGGCCGGGGAGAGTTGCATATCGCGATTTTGCTGGAAAACATGCGGCGCGAAGGCTATGAGGTTCAAGTTTCTCAGCCTCAAGTCATCATTAAAGAAGACACTTCGACGGGCTTAGTGCGAAAACTGGAACCATTTGAAGAAGTGATAGTTGATGTGCCCGATGAGCTGGCTGGCGCGGTCATTGCCAAATTAGCCAAACGGCGCGGCGCGATAGTGAATATTGGGCCGGAGCACGGCCACACCCGGATTCTTTTTGAAATTCCCACGCGGGGATTGCTGGGTTATCGCAGTGAATTTGTGGTTGACACGCGGGGCGAAGGAATCCTTTGCAGCCGCTTTATTGGTTTTAAGCCCTATATGGGCGAGATTGAAAAAAATGAAACCGGCTCCATGGTTTCCATGGCCACCGGAAAAGCGCTGGGTTACGCGCTTTATAATTTGCAGGAGCGCGGCGCGCTCTATATTGGCGCAACAACCGAGGTTTATGAAGGCATGGTCATCGGTAATATTTCTAAAGGAAATGACGTTAATGTTAATCCTACCAAAGGAAAACAATTGACCAACATGCGTTCCAAAAGTTCCGATGAAGCCATTATGCTGACCCCGCCCCTGGTCTTGACGCTGGAAAGGGGATTGGAAATAATGCGAGGGGACGAATATCTGGAAGTTACGCCCCAAAGCATCCGTCTGCGCAAGCAATTTTTGACGGAACTGGAAAGAAAGCGGATACACAGAAAGGATAAATAAATTAGTGTATAGTTAACAGTCAAGGGTAACACTCTGGAGTAGTTTCTCTTGGGGTGTTAACCCGTTAAGCGTTAAATGTATTCTTTCAAAATTGTAGAATTCCAACCATTCGTAAGGAGTTTTCCAGACTTTCATCGGATTCTGGT
>JAHIST010000036.1 GCA_018818145.1 Patescibacteria group bacterium | reverse complement strand
GGTCAATCCCGAAGATATGGGTCAGGTTATCGGCCGTCAGGGTGGCACAGCTCGCGCAATCCGCACTCTTTTGCGAGTGATTGGCGCCAAGCACAACGCGCGCGTCAATTTCAAGATTGAAGAGCCGGAAGGCGGACGAGTGATGCGTCCCCGAAGCGAAAGCAATTCCGCTGCCAGGGATGTTGATCAGGTAGTCGACGAACTGAAGTTATAGTTTTGTTTCGTATCTAAAAACAAAAAGCCACAGAAATGTGGTTTTTTGTTTTGATAAATAAATGATAAAATAAATATATGGTTAAATTTGATATTATTACGATATTTCCAAATATATTCACTTCGTATTTTGGTGAGAGCATTTTGAAGCGCGCGCAAAGCAAAAATTTGATTGAAATTAACGCTCATGATTTGCGGCAGTGGGCGATAGATAGGCATAAAACTGTAGACGATTCTCCTTATGGAGGAGGTCCCGGAATGGTGATGAAAGTAGAGCCGATCTTCAAAGCAGTCTCTGCTTTGAAGAGTTTAAAGTTTAAAGTTAAGAGTTCAAAGTTAAAGAAAAGAGTAATTTTGTTTTCCGCCAAAGGAAAGCAATTCACGCAAGCGGACGCGCGGCGGCTGGCAAAATACGACCAGCTGATTTTGATTTGCGGCCGCTACGAAGGGGTGGACGAGCGGGTAGCCCAGCATATTGCGGATGAGGAGCTTTCTGTGGGTAACTTTGTCTTAACTGGAGGCGAAATTCCTGCTATGATAGTGGTAGATGTGGTGAGCCGATTAATACCCGGCGTCTTAGGTAAGAAGGAGTCACTAAAAGAAGAGAGTTTTTCAATCAGAAAACAGAAAACAGAAAACAGAAAACAATATTTGGAATACCCTCAGTATACGAGACCAGAAAAATTCAAGGGTTGGAAAGTGCCGGAAGTGTTGTTGAGTGGGAATCATAAGAAAATTGAGGAATGGAGAGAAAAAGCGTCAAGAATCAGGAATCAGGAATCATGAATTAAGAATCAGGAATTTAAATTTATTCATAATTCATAATTCAATGTTATACATTGCCGCTGATCATGCGGGTTATCCGCTAAAAGAGGAATTAAAAAAATTTCTGGCCGAAGGAGGCTATGAGGTTATTGATTTGGGCGCCGATCAGCTTGATTTGGCTGATGATTATCCGGACTACGCTCAAAAGCTGGTTAAAGAAGTTCTGGAAAATGAAGATTCCGGCGGTGTTTTGATTTGCGGCACGGGACAGGGAATGTGTATCGCGGCTAACCGCTTTGAGGGCGTGAGAGCCGCCTTTATTTATGATGAATTTACCGCCCGCAGCGCGGCCGAGCATTTAGACGCCAATGCGGTGTGTTTGGGTGCCAGAGTGACTGATGCGGAGCTGGCCAAAAAAATAGTAAAAATTTGGCTGGATACAGAATTTTCTGGAGAAGAGAGGCACAGGAGAAGGTTGGAGAAAATAGAAGAAATCGCCGAATAAATCTAAATGTCAAAATCCAAAATTCAAATCAAACTTAAAGTTCAAAATCCAAAACAATTTAGTCATTTGGATTTGGGATTTGATTTGACATTTGAGCTTTGGATTTGAGATTTATGCCCGAGATTATTCCTGCCATTATCGCTAAAAACTTGGAGGAAGTGAAGGAAAAAATTAAATTGGTTGAATCCTGCGTTGAGGGGGTACAACTTGATATTTCCGACGGCGTTTTTACGACTATGAAAACGTGGCCCTATTTCGTTGAAGCTACGAAGGGTAAAGATGAGCCCGAGCGCCTGAAAAATATTGAAACGAAGCTGGCGCTGGAAGTTCATTTGATGATTTCTCAGCCAGAAAAAGAAATTGACCGATGGATTGCCTCGGGCGCTAAAAGGATTTTGGTTCATTTTGAGTCAACCGAGCGCTTGCCGGAGATTATCGAAAAAGTAAAAAACGCCGGCCTGGAAACCGGCATTGTTTTAAATCTTCAGACGCCGGTGAATGTTTTAGACGGTTTGTCTTTGATGTCTGATATTGGCGTGGTGCAGCTGATGGGAATTTCTGAAATCGGTTATTACGGCCATCCTTTCAGCGAGCAGGTTTTGCCAAAAATTTTTACTTTGCGCGATAAATGCCCCGATGTTAAAATAGCGGTTGACGGCGGAATCAACAAAGAAACCGCTCTTAAGGCTGCCCAGATGGGCGCCGATATTTTAGTAGCCGGTTCGGCGATTTTTGAAAGCGGAGATATCAGGGGAATTATTGAGGAATTAAAAAATCTTTTAAATAATATTAAAAAATAAAAAATAAGGACGGATTCGAGCAAATTTTTGCCTTTCTTCCCGTTTTTATTAAAAAATATATGTTATCAAACAAAAAAGGGTTTACCCCGTTAGAGTTTTTCAAAAGCTTTCTTGGGGTAAAACAAAATAATCAAAAAATTCAAACGGGGTTTACTCTAATAGAGCTTTTAGTAGTAATAGCCATCATTGGTCTTTTGGCGACAATTGTTTTAGTTTCACTGAACTCCGCCAGAATAAAAGCGCGCGACGCGCGACGCCAGTCAGACATGCACCAGATCGCCTTGGCAATGGAAATGTATTATGACAGCGTGAGCCCGTCTTCTTATAAAGACCTACCGAATGGCTATGCAACAGCCATTCCATCGGCCAGCTCTATTAGCACCTATATGAATCCAGTGCCGCTGGATCCAGGCAACCGCACTTATTACTGGTCAGACGGGGGCTCGCCGACTACTTCTTATTGTGCCTGGGTGTTACTGGAAAATTCCACTAACTATGTTTTGTCAAATAGAAATGGCACCAAAGTAACTTCCACGGTGCCCTCTACCCTGGCGACTTGCAATCAATAATTATCTAATCGGAAAGATGTTTTAGAAAGCATTCTCGTAGGCCTATGTTTTTTTGTCAAGATTTTAATGAATAAAATTAACGTAGAATCTAATTTAAAAAAGAAATTATGTACAACATTCTTGATAGCAAAGAAGTAGAGACCTTAAAGGAAAAAGAGCCGCAGCGGTTTCAGTATTTGGCCGAGGGCGGAAATTATCTAAATATTAAAGGATTGGAGCTGGCGCCGATAGAAGAAATTGATATTTCTAAAATTCAAGACTTGGCAAAAATCGTTCGCGGCTTGGCTTTTGCGGCAATTGACGGCGTTAAATCCGGCCATCCGGGCGGGTCTTCTTCAAAAGTAGAACAATTGCTAACCTTGCTTTTTAGCGGCGTATTGGCCTTTGATCCCTTAGAGCCCAAACATCCCGGCCGCGATCGCATTGTCTGGTCAGCCGGCCATTGCACACCGCTGCATCACTCTATTTTGGCTTTAATCCATGAATGCTTAGAAAAGAGGGGGAATAAAATTGATAAAGATTTGCTCGGTTACTCAACGCCAATGTGCCTGGCAAGGTTCCGCCATTGCGACGGCCCTTCCGGCCACGTTGAATCGCGCTACGCTTTGGCCGATGTCTCAACCGGCTCGTCGGGCCACGGTTTTTCAATGGCTTTGGGTTTGGCGATTTTGCAAAAATCAAACGGACTAGACGGAAAAGTTTTTGTTATTGCCGGGGACGCGGAGACAGAAGAAGGTATGAGTTACGAAGCGCGAAACAGTATTATTTCCATGGGCGCCAGCAACATCATTGTTTCTCTTGATTATAATCACTTTGGCATTGATGGGCCGATTGAAGAAATAATCAGCTCTCCTTACATTAATCATTGGTTTTCAATGGGCTGGAACGTAATTGAAGTTGACGGGCATAATCCCCTGGAGCTGGCTTATGCTTATAAAAAAGCCCGCGAGGGTTTCGGCAATAGCCGCGCTACAGTCGTGATTTGCCACACCATCAAAGGCAAAGACTATGGTAAAACCGCAGGTACAGCTGATTCTCATGGCGCGCCCGCTCCGCATGGCGAGTACGTTGAGATAATGAAAAAACTGGGCTTTGAAATTCCCGGTGTGGAAAATGAGGTGGCCAAAGACATTGAAGTTGTTATTTCAAAGTTAGACGACGAAATGGTTTCTTATGTGGCACAAAGACTGGAGACGGCAAAAGATAATCTTCAGGATGAAAAAAAGTTAGTTAAAAAATTAGAAAAGGCCTTAGCCGGCAGGCCGTTGGCTGATTATAAAAGTATTAAGCGGCCGGATGTTTTGCCGCCGGAATTAATTTTTAAAGAAGGCGAGAGCGTGCCGATCCGCAAAGCCACCGAAGCGTTTTTTAAGTGGCTGATGGGGCAGACCGCGTTTTTCTATATCGGTTCTGGCGATCTCGCAAAGTCAATTTTGACCAGCGCGGCGGAAAATGTTTATGGCCTAATTAACAAAGACAATCCTTTGGGTCGCGGTTTTCGTTTTGGCATCGCTGAACAAAACATGGCTGGCTTATCAACAGCTTTAACGCAGGACACTCTGCCGGGCGGCTGGCAGGCAATGAGCGTTTTTAGCACCTACGGTGTTTTCACTTCCATAATGTCAAATCCAGTGCGTATGGCGCTGATTAATAACGCAGTAAATTTAAAAAGCAAAGGATTTTTCATTATGATGGCCGCGCACGACGGCGCAGAAACGGGCGAGGACGGTCCGACCCATCACGGACTCTTTTGGATGGCGCTGTTTGACGCCTACCCCGGGATTAAAGTTTACAAACCCCTTGATGCTAATGAAACTATTGAAATGCTTTTTTACGCTTTGCAAAAAGGCGAGCCGATAGCTTTGTCGGTGATGCGGCCGGGCACGCCGGTCTTCAAACGAGTTGAGCAGACTAATATGGGGTTTGCAGTCCCGCCGGCGCGAGAAGCAGTGAACGGCGCTTATGTTTTTAAGCCTTTCCGCGAGGACGGTACTTCAACTTCGCTCAGTACAAGCAAGAAAAAAATTGTTTTGGCAATTTGCGGCGGGCAAGTGATGACTAATGTGTTGGCGATTTTGCCGGACCTGGAACAAAAGCTGGACGTAAAAATTGTGGCCGTGACTTCACCGGAGCTTTATGAAGAGTTGATGCAAAAAGACCCGGCTAAAGCGAAATCTATTTTGTCCGACGAAGAACGCCAATACGTCGTCACCTTGCACAACGGCTGGTCGGGTTTTATGAACAGATTCATTATGCCGGTCGATTATCCCAAGCGCACGATTGAAATTGACAAATTCCTAAAATCCGGCCCGCCCGCAGAAGTTTACCAGCTCGCAAAGTTTGATTCAGAGAGCTTAAAGGAGAAGATATTAAAAGCGTTGTAATATGTTTGCTGCTTTTTTGGCGCCAAAAAAGCAGCGGAAAAAACCGCCGCGCAGGGCGTAAAATTTTGACAAAATCGGACTCGCTGCACGTAAAAATTTACTATCCACAACGCCCCAGCCCAGAGGCTGGGGCCCCACCGCAGCACGTAAATTTTTACCTTCCACTCGCCTCGATTTTTTAGCAAAATTTTCGCCAATGCGCGGGTAAATTTCATGGAAATGCCAATAACTAAAAATCCACAAAAAACAAGTTTTTGGGATTTTAGGAACAAGAAAGTTTATATAAATAAGAAAGAAAAAATAAGTGACTTTTTAGTAGGCCTTTTAGGTACCCCAATTTTACTTCTGTTTTTCTTTTTTATTTTTGGCCAAATTAATCTTAATTTTACATTCTTAGGTTGGGATTCCTCCATTTTTTTAACTGCCCTGATTTACCTGTTGATATTAGTTTATACATTAATCGAAAGGAGATATGCTTTTTTCGGCATGCTAACCGGGCTAATTATAATCATCGTTGTATATTTGATTATTATCCTATTTGCATTTATTAAAAAGGGCGGTGTTTATTTTTAAAGAGGATAAATTTTCTATAATTATTTTATGTTTGACGTTATCACTTTCGGCTCTGCCACCCGCGATATATTCGTACGCAGCAAGGATTTTAAGATTTTAGATTCGTCAGAATTTGTCACCGGCAAAGGGATTGCGGTTGAGGCAGGTTCAAAATTAAAAGTTGACGAACTAATTTTTGCGTCCGGCGGGGGCGGCACAAATTGCGCCGCGACTTTTGCATTGCAATGCTTGCACACGGCCTACGTTGGTTTGGTCGGCGATGACGGGGGCGGCCGCGAAATCATCAGGGAACTGCAAGAGCTGGGTGTTGGCACCGCTTTTGTAAAAGTGACAAACAGGGCTCAAACCCCGTATTCTATAATTTTATCGGCGCCGGGTGGGCCTGTCCGCCATGCTTCACAAGGCGATGCGGGCGGGGAGCGCAGTATTTTGGTATACGAGGGCGCTTCGCATTTTTTGAATTTACAAGATATTCCTTGGGAAAAAATTAAAAAAACCAAATGGTTTTATCTTTCCGGCCTGGCGGGCAAGTCGGCAAAAACCTTCAAGCCGATTGTTGAGTTTGCGGCGGAAAACGGTATAAAGCTGGCGGTTAATCCCGGCCGCGACCAGCTGGGAAAAGATCTGGATATCTTGCTGGGCCTGCTGGGTAAAATTGATATTTTGATTGTTAATCAAGAAGAAGCCAGTTTAATTACCGGAATTGATTATAAAGATGAGCCGGAGCTGTTTAAAAAATTTGACGAGTTAGTCTCCGGCATCGCGGTAATGAGTAAGGGAGCAGGCGGCGTGGCGGTTTCTGACGGACAAAAAATTTACCGCGCGGGCATTCCTAAGTCCGATTATATTGACCGCACCGGCGCAGGCGATGCTTTCGGTTCTGGTTTCGTTTCGGTGATAATCTATGGGGGCACGGTTGAGCAGGCTATTCAGTTTGGTACGGTCAACGCCACCTCAACCATCCAGCAGATTGGCGCCAAAAGCGGCCTTTTGCCAAAAGGAGAATGGGGATCGTGGGAAAAAGCTGAGGTGACAATTACTTAAATACTTTTAATTACAAAATTAATAAATTCAGCGCAGTTCAGCGTATAAGTCAGCGTTGTTCTGCGGAGACTTTATCGCAGAACAAAACGCAGAATAACGCGGAAAAAATGTATTTTATAATTTAAGATAAATAATTAATAATTTTTAATTTATGCCAGAGATACAATCAATTCAAAAAATAGCCAAGTTATTAAGAACGCCCGAAGCGGTGCTGGCAGATTTATTCGTCAATATGGAAAAAATCACGGGCAAAAAAAATGTGGCCGGAAAAATTTTTGAGGAAAACAAAAAAATAGTTAGCCGCAAGCTAAAGGAGATGAGGATTGTTGAAGAAAAAGCCGATGCCCAATTGGTAGAGGCAGAATTACTCAAAAAAACCAAAGAAGCCGACGAAGTTTTTTATGAATTTTTGGGAAAACCAGATTTTAGTCAACAGACTGGCTGCAGCAAAATGATTGATATAATAAAAAACACGGCCGATTTGAAACCCGGCTATTTTTTAAAAGAAGAGAAATTGAAGACCTTTCTAATTCTTAATCCGCCTAAAAATATTTTGGAAGTTTTGGGCTATAAAACCGCAGAAGAGCTTCTGGAAAAAGAAGATCTTTATGAAATTTTTGCCGCTTTGCGCTTTGTGGAAAACGAACGCTGGCTAAACGAAGTTTTTTTCCGGCCCTATAACGATCTGATTGCCGAGCATTTTGAAGAAAGGGAAATTCGCGTGCGGGTTCTGGGTGAAAAGTGGCTGGCAATCGCCGAAAAGTTTGTAGGCAAAAAACTGCACAATATCAGTCATTTGAAAGAAGTTGGTTTGGTGTTTGTTATTCCGGTCAAAAAGGAGAATTTTGCCGGGCAGTCTCTGGAAACTTTTAGCCTGATTTTGCACTACTTGCACGAGATAGATTTTTATTCAGAACTTTTCAGAAAATATTCTGGCTTGCCAAATTTTGGCTCAAATTTAGTGAGCCTTCTTTCTGGCGCGGTCGGGTCGGCCGTCCTGCCAAAAGACAAATTATATTGGCGCATTATCCAGCGCTATCTGGCTAAAATTGACCCGCAAGACCCGAGATTATTTGAACCGCATGTTAATCCTGAAACCATCCATTGGCTGAAAGCGGAAAAGGAAATGGACGTACTGGCGCAAAAATATCCGCAAATTAAAATGGATTTTTGGCGCGGCATAGACGATTTTGCCGGCGAAATTTTTCCGGCCGGCAAAAAAGGAGAGGAAATCGTCAGTTTTGACCTATTGGATAATGTAATTTCGCTAACGCACGGGGGATTGGGCAAATATCTTTATCATCAACAAGAAGCGCTCTGGAATAAAATTTTTATTGAATTTATGGGGGAGGATAAGCTGGAGGAATTGATTGTGGAAAATATTAAGAAAGGGTTCATAGAACTATAAATTTTTCAATTAACAATTAACAATTTTTCAATTGAATCCAAAAACATTTTTAAAATCAGCCCAATCTGGCAAATATGCTATCGGTGCGTTTAATTTTTCGACTGCCGAAGTATTAAAAGCCATTGTAGCGGCGGCCAAAGAATTGAATTCGCCGATTATTGTTGCAACTTCGGAAAACGAGGGAGAGTTTTTCGGTATGCCCGAAGCCGCGGCGCTGGTTGGTGCTTGGCGGCATGGCACAAAATTGCCGATAATTTTGAATCTGGACCACGGCAAGTCGCTGGAGAGTATTAAAAAGGCGGTAGAGGCTGGCTATAACGCTGTGCATTTTGATGGTACAAGCTTAGATTATGAAGAAAATATTTTACAGACAAAAGCAATGGTTGATTATGTTAGAAGAATTGAAAAAGATTATAGTCAGGAGATTATAATTGAAGGAGAGCTGGGTTATTTACGCGGCTCTTCATCGGTGCACCAGGAAGCGCTGAAAATTAAACAGGAAGATTTAACAAGTCCAGGACAAGCCAAAGATTTTGTAGAACGTACGGGTGTGGATTCTTTAGCTATTGTTATTGGCAACGCGCACGGCGTTTTTGCCAAGGGCGAGGAAAGATTAGATTTGGGAAGATTAGCGGAAATTAAAGAAACTCTGGGCGAAAAAGTTTTTTTGGTGCTGCACGGCGGTTCGGGAATTCCAGAAGAAGATATAAAAAAAGCGATTGAGCTGGGTATAGTCAAAATAAATGTTAATACCGAACTGCGCGTTGCTTATAAAGAGGGATTGGAAGAAGAACTAAAAGAAAAACCCCAAGAAACCACGCCGTATAAAATTTTAGCACTTTCTTTTGATGCGGTGAAAAAAGTGGTGAAGGAGAAAATTAAATTATTTGGAAGCGATAATAAAATTTAAATTTTTAAAAAAGTAAAACGTCCAATTTGTCATTCCTGCGAAAGCAGGAATCCAGTGGATTCCGCATCAAGTGCGGAATGACAAAAAATAAAGTTTTGCTCAATAATATATGGACAACCAGCAGAATCAGCCAACTATTAATGATAATGAGCCAGTCGTACCAGTGGAACCAAGCGAGCCGCCCAAAAGAAGGCCGGTTAAAATCGCTTTTATTATTGCCACTGTAATTATTTTTGTAATAGCTGCGGGCTATGGTGCTTATTGGTATTTTAATATCTACACACCAATTTCACCGGGAATAACCCTTGCCTTACCGGACGAATGGAGAATTTGCGAGGCGGACACAGATTGCGTTGAAACCCAGAGTAGTTGTTGTGGATGTGGCAGTGGCGGAACGCAGGAAGGTATTAATAAAAAATATTTAGATTCTTGGGAGGAAAAAATAGACAAAACTTGTCGCGATATTAGCTGTATTGCTTTGTTTAATTGCAAACAGGGCGAAACTATCTGCCAGAACAGAAAATGCGAGTTTATTCTTGCAGATGAAATTAGTGGAATTGCCAACTGGCAGACTTATCGGAATGAGGAGTATGGGTTTGAGGTGAAGTATCCTGATAGTTGGAAAGTTGTTGATCAGTCTTTTTTTCAAGATAAAACGCAATTTCAATTTGATTTTCAAGAAGAAAATATTGATGGTTATGAACCACCGCGTCTAGTAATCAGTAATGTTAAAGATAGTAGATCAAATTTAAGCATCCCTATGCAGACGAAGTTATTTACTGATGAAAATTTTCAGAATGGCGAAAATAGGATATTTTTTAAAGATGATAATAATAAAACTATTTATGCTAATTGCGTAGATTATAGTTCTGGCTATAAAAATCTATTGGAGTACTGCAATCAAATCCTTTTCACTTTTAAATTTATAAAGTAAATAAAAAACATTTTGTCATTTCGGCCTTGAGCCGGAATCCAGAAATTAAAATCTGGATTCTGACTTTCGTCAGAATGACAGAATGGGAAGATAAAAATTAATAATAAAAAATATACACATATGTCAAAAGTTTTTGTGACACGAGTGATTCCGGATGCCGGAATCAAAATGTTAAAGGAGGCTGGTTTTGAAGTGGAGGTTTCGGATTTTGACGGCGTTTTGCCGCGTAAGCAGTTGCTGGAAAGGGTCAGGGGCGTTGACGCCATTTTGTTCTTGTTGACCGATAAAATGGACGCGGAAGTTATGAAAGCAGCCGGGCCGCAGTTAAAAATTATCGCTAACTACGCGGTGGGAATTGATAATATTAATTTAAAGGATGCGGCCAGCCACAATGTTATTGTCACCAATACGCCGGGCGTTTTAACGGAATCAGTGGCGGAACACGCCATGGCGCTGATTTTTGCGCTGGCGCACAGAATTGTAGAATCGGATCAATATATGCGCGACGGCAAATATGTCGGCTGGGCGCCGATGCTGTTTTTGGGCAATGATTTAGTCGGCAAGACATTGGGGCTGGTCGGTCTTGGCCGGATTGGCGAAGCCGTGGCTAAAAGAATGACGGACGGCTTTGAGATGAAAATTTTGTATTATGATGTCAGGCGAAATGAAGAGGCGGAGCAAAAATATAAATTGGAGTATCGCGATTTGGAGAGTTTACTAAAAGATTCAGATTTTGTTTCAATTCACGTGCCGCTGACTCCCGAAACAAAACATTTGATAAACGCCGAGCGTTTAAAGATGATGAAAAAGACGGCTTATTTGATAAACACTTCGCGCGGGCCGGTGGTGGATGAGACAGCCCTCGTGGAAGCGTTAAAGTCGGGTGAAATTAAAGGCGCGGCGTTGGATGTCTATGAGCAGGAACCAAAAATGGCGCCGGGATTGGCGGAATTACCCAACACGGTTTTGACGCCCCATACGGCTTCTGCGACCGAGGAAACTCGCGGCGCGATGTCGGAATTGGCGGCAAAAAATATTATCGCGGTGCTAAATGGTGAGGCGCCGATAACGCCCGTTAAATTGCAATAACATTTCGTTCTCTTTTGTATCGACCGCGCCTGCCAAAGCACGATAATGATTTGGTAATACTGCATCTAAGGCAAACTTAATCACTCAAAGGATGTAATTCCGCGTAATCAGCTTTGGTTATCGGCGGGCAGGCAAAAGAGAACCAGAAAAACTCCTGCGCAGGCATAAAGTTTTGATAAAATCGGATTCGCCTCGCCCCGTTAGATAATTTTCAAATCTAACGGGGCGAGCTAAAATCGCTATCCGCCATCAACCATAAACACGAGATTTTCATACGCTCGGCTCATCGCGATTTTATTACAAAACTTTTGCCATGCGCGAAAAGAAATTCAATGAAAATAACATTAGAACGTTCAAAATGTATCGGTTGCGGGTCGTGCGTCGCGGTTTGCGATAGATACTTTGAAATGGGCGATGATAATTTGTCTAAGATCAAAGGTGGCCAGATGGCCGGAGAGAATATGGAATTGGAAACCGCCGACGTTGGCTGCGCCAAAGAGGCGGCGGAAGTTTGTCCGGTGCAAACCATAAAAATACAATAAACAATCAAGGATAAAGGAGATGGAGCTTCTTGTTTTTTTATTTTTCCTATGTTATATTGTTTACTGTTAACTGTTTATTGCTAATTATTTTTATGCTTGAACTTAAAGCCCAGCCCAGAGAAATTCTTGGCAAAAAAGTTAAAAAATTAAGGAAAACCGGATATATTCCGGCTATTTTGTATGGTCACAGAATTAAATCTGTTCCCTTGGAAGTTCGGGCCAGAGAATTTCAGAAGGCGTTGAATCAGGCAGGCGAGACCAGTATTTTATATCTTTTGGTCGGCGGCAAAAAACACAATGTGCTGATTCACGATTTGGCCAAAGATCCCCTTACCGATGAAATTTTACACGTTGATTTTTATGAGGTCAGAATGGACGAAAAATTAAAGGCGAAAATTCCGCTGGTTTTCATTGGTGAGTCACCGGCAATAAAGGCCGAAGGCGGGGTTTTGGTCAGGGCTATTCAGGAAATTGAAGTTGAAGCGCTGCCGCAGGATTTACCCAAAGAAATTGCCGTGGAGATCTCTTTTTTAAATACTTTTGAAGATAAAATTTTTATTAAAGGATTAAGTGCGGGCGAAAAAGTAAAAATTTTGGCCGAACCGGAGGCGACGGTAGCTTTTGTCGCTCCGCCCCGCTCGGAAGAAGAATTAAAAGAAATAGAAGCCAAGCCGGTTGAAGAAGTCGGCGAGATCAAGGTGGTGGGCGAAGAAGAAAAAGCTGCCAAAGAAGCCGCTCAAGGAACCGAAGCCCAAGCGGAAGCAAAAGAAGAAAAAAACGCACAATAATTTTACCAGCCGTTTTCATTTTGCCAATGAAAAAAATTTTTGAATTTAGACACGAATTAAAAATTCCCAAATGGTGTTTTGCCGTTTTGGGATTTTTTTGTTTGATTTTTTCTCTTTTTTGCATTCAGGAAGTTTGGGCTTCGCCGGCCGAAGAGTTAAAAGACGACTTGCGCCAGCAAATTGACGAGCTGCAGTCACAAATAAACGATTATCGCCAAAACATTAAAGATCTTCAGCAGCAGGGCAGAACGCTTAAAAGGGACGTCGCTTTGCTTAACAGCAAAATAAAAACGGCGGAACTGGAAATAAAACAGACGGGCTTGGCGATTAAGCAGACGGAAGAGGAAATCTCCGGAAAAAATTTGGAGCTGGGGCAGGCGGAATTGAAAATAGGGCGAGAGAGGAAAATATTGGGCGATTATTTAAGATTGATTAATGATTATGATCAGCAAAATTTGATTGAGGCTTTTTTGAGCGACGATAAACTTTCCGATATTTTTGAGCGCGTCAGTTCTCTTGAGAGCATTCAGCGGGAGATTCAAGAGAGCATGGAACAGATTAAAGAATTTAAAGCTGTTTTGCAGGCCGACAAGCAAGTATTGGAAGACAGAAGGGGGGAATTGAACCAGCTGAAAGTTTTGCAACAGATCCAGCGTCAAGCCGTGGCGGCGCAGCAAGCTGATAAAAATAATTTATTGGCTCAAACAAATGGGCAGGAGAGTACTTTTCAAAAACTACTGGTAAAAGCGCAAGCCGACGCCGCCTCAATCAGGAAAAGCCTTTATCTATTGGAGGGGGTCGGGCTGTCTATGTCTTTGGAGCAGGCTTATCAGTATGCCAAAAAAGCGTCTGATCTTACTGGCGTGCGGCCCGCCTTTTTGCTGGCCGTTTTGAAAAAAGAGTCAAGCTGGGGTGAAAAAGTCGGCACTGGCACTTGGCGCCAAGACATGCATTCAAGAGATAAAACTGCTTTTGTGCAAATTTGTGAAAAACTCGGTTTGAATCCTGATACCACGCCTGTTTCAAAAAAACCTTCTTATGGTTGGGGCGGGGCGATGGGCCCGGCGCAATTTTTGCCTTCGGTTTGGCTGCAATATGAAGACCGGGTCAGGCAACTGACAGGACACGATCCGCCGGATCCCTGGAACATTGAAGATGCTTTTGTCGCTGCGGGTGTTAAATTAGCGCATGGCGGCGCCAATGCCCGGACGGAAAACGCCGAATGGAAAGCCGCTCAGATTTATTTTGCCGGCAGCCGCTGGAATAACCCGACTTATTATTTTTACGGTGACCAGGTGATGGATTTGGCCGGCGTGATACAGGAGCAACTGAATATAATTATTAGATGATTTGGAGATTAAAGTAAGCAAAAACCCCGCCTATTGCGGGATTTTTGCTTTAAGTATTTAATTAGTTTGTTTAGTAAATATTCGTTGCTTTCGTGTCTAATTTAGAGAAGGTGCTAAAAGAACGTATTTATGTAAGTTGTTAATTTGTTTATCCGTGAGTTTCTGGGCCTGGCTTATCGCGTCTTGGATTAAGCTATCGGAAAAAGTAATTTCGTCGCCGACCTTCAGGGTTTTTGAACGCGGAACATGTTTTTGCAGATAATCTTCAATATAAATCTTTTGTTCCGCTTTCAGCTGTCCGGCTAAATCAGATTTATCTTTAAGATATTCTTTGAGAGACTGGCGGGCCAGATGAGTGGCGCCGTTTCCTTTGGCGGCGCGGGCAATAATATTAGAGTTTTCTTTTCTGGTTTCTGGCGCAGCCATCTTTGATTGCTGGACGCCCAAGACGGAGGATTGGGGCTGCTCATTGGCGGCCGAAGCGATTGGCGATTCTTGAGGCGAGGGAGTCGCGTTTAAGCTCTGCATTTCTTCAAGCGCGGGTTTAAGCAACGCTTGTCTCTCCTGATAGTTTTTGTAGAAATAGAAACCGCCGATTGCCAGTAAAACAACTATTAGCGAAAGAACTATTTTTTGGGCATTATTTCGGAACCAGCTTTTTTCTCCCATTTCTTGGCCAAACTGTGGGCCCGGCATAGCATTCATTCTTTTTTCTGTTCCTTTATTAAAACCAAAGCGGGTTAACCCCACACCACGGACTTACTTCCGTGTCATTGGGGCAATACCATTTCGGGCACCCAACCATTCATCTATGGACTGACGCCTGTGGTATTCTGGTGTGGGGGCTAAACAAATAGCTTTTAGCTTTGGGATAATGAGGGAGCAGATTTTTAGATTAATTTCTTCGACCTTTCCGGGTAGTAGAAATTCGGCTGGCGCGCAACGCCAAATTCTATATGCCGAATTTTCACTACCCGGTTTTCCCCCTCCGCGACATTCAATTTTTAGGAGCTTCGTTTTTGCGGAATGCCTTAATAACCGTCTCGAGCCGGCCGTCTATAATTGATTCTAAATCGTGCCAGCTTTTGCCAATACGATGGTCGGTCAGGCGGTTTTGCGGAAAGTTATATGTCCGTATTTTTTCGGAGCGATCAGCCGTGCCAATCTGATCTCGCCGCTCCTGGCTTAATTGTGACATTTGCTGCTGGTTGGCCCGCTCATAAAGCTTGGCTCGTAGAATTTCCATAGCAATTTCTTTATTTTGCGGCTGAGATCTTTCGGTTTGAGAAAAGACAACAATATTGGTCGGTAAGTGGGTGATCCTAACGGCGGTGGATCGTTTATTAACGTTTTGTCCGCCCGGGCCCGAGGAGCGCGCCATATCAATCTTTATGTCTTGCGAATTAATTTTGATTTCGGTGGCTTCAATCTTTGGCAAAATAGCCACGGAAGCGGTTGAGGTATGGATCCGGCCATTTTTTTCGGTTTTAGGCACGCGCTGTACCCGGTGAACGCCGCTTTCATATTGAAGTTGGTTATAAACTTCCGGGCCATTAATTTCTATTACCACTTCTTTAATTCCGCCCAGCGTGGTTAAACTTTTGTCTATAATAGAAAAACCCCAATTTTGAGATTGGGCGTACTTAGTATACATTCGAAAGAGGTCAGCCGCAAAAATAGCCGCTTCTTCGCCTCCGGTTCCGGCGCGGATTTCCATTATAATTCCTTTGCTTTGCACATTCATTTTTTTTGTTTTTTAACCCGGATTTTTTTAACCGGTTTTTTGGCTTGCATTTCTTTGCCTCTCGTCTGCAGTTTCCGGTATCTTTCAACGCGGCCGGCCGTGTCAATTAGTTTTTCTTTGCCGGTATAAAAAGGATGGCAGGCCGAACAAATTTCAACATTAAGTTCGGGCTTGGTGGAGCCGACCTTAAAAGTATTGCCGCAGGCGCATTTGGCAACGGCTTCGGGATAATAGGTTGGGTGAATGTCTTTTTTCATAGCACGCGAATAGCGATAAGTCCTTCTCTGCCCGCTGGCGGATCAGGACATTATACGAATGCGCCCACACGAATGAATATTCGGGTCATTCGGGTGAAGATTAGCGTCATTCGGGTCGCTTTTATCTTTTGTCCATTTTATCACAAAATACGGTTTTGACAAGCGCCGCCTTGATATTGACGAGCGATTGTGATATATAAAGGCTATTAGTTTTATTGTCCTTTTTATCAATTTTCTCGGCAGAATCCAAGGATTCAAGCTGGGGCTCTTTCTCTGCGGAGGAAGAGAAAAAACGGCCGCGGCCGTAAAAGGAGGCAAAAATGAACAAAGAATTTAGCGGAGAGTCAGGGAAGGACAAGCGTCATTCTATGACGCCGGTAGAGGCAACGGTGCAAGGCTTGTTGATGGCAGCAAATAACCATCTGGATTTGGCCGCGAAAACGCTTATAGAACATCTTGGGCAACTTTTTCGCGATCAGGAATTTGAAAAAGAGCAGTTGCTGGAGCATCTAAGCATGCCCGAGGCTGATAAGCGAGCCAACCGGATGTTTCTGGATACACTGATGCGCGACATTTTTTTAATTTGCCTGTATCAAAGGAAATTAAAGACAAGGGGAATATGTTTTCGTATATGGAACCCGCGGTACTTGAAACCAAACTGGATATTTTAAAGCGGGTTATCAAGCAATGGCGACCTAGTTTGGACGAAGAGAGTATGGACACTTTTCGATTTATTGCCGCTGTTGTCAGGCCAGCCAACGAGGGTAGTGGCTGTGTTTACGATCAAAAGGCACGGGACAAGAGAAAATATATACATCCAACAGAAGGAAAAGAAATTCTGGCAATAATCAGGGAACATACGAACGAGAAATGGGACGATGATTCCTTGTCGCGGTGGATAGTTGAGCCTATGCCTTCGGAGCTCAGAAGAATTCTGTTGATTGCTAAAGGCCGCAGCATCTCCTCGCAAAGAGCGTGGTTGGAAATTGAAGGCTACAATTTGTTGCTGCACGTGGGGCAATATAAAAAATGGGACTCGGAGGCAAAGTTTTTTTGAGAAGATTAGCACAGGAGGTTGACGAATGGCTTGTGTGTGTTCGTGAACTTCGGGCGGAACTGGAGAAAGCTCGGGAAGCAATTAACGAGAATCTGTTTCCTGTTTTTCAAAAAGAAGCCGTTACCAAAATAGACATAGGGCATGAGGCGAGTCTCTATCTGCATGGTCTCGTTAACGAAAAAAAAGGATCTTTTAATTACCTTCAATCTTAACCCGGAGATAGGCGACCTATCGGTCGGGAAAAAAGCTCAATTCGAGCGGTTGTCAGAAATAACTAAGACCTGGGTTTTGAAAAACAACACTATTCATGGTTCTATACCGACCTTTGCTATAGTTATCAAAAAGGACGAAGAAGTAAAGGATTGGTACCGTGGATAAACAAATGACTAGGCTGGATCTCTCATCTCGGGGGTCCAGCCGATTTTTATATTCAGGGTTGCCTTTTTTAAATTTTTGCGATATACTGGATATATAAAAAATAAATCTATGACTGACGAAAAAAATACCAAAACGGAGGGTGAATTGAGATTGCCGTCGGCGCAGGAAATGCTTGAGGCGGGTGTTCATTTTGGGCACAAAACTTCCCGTTGGCATCCCAAAATGGAGCGCTATATCTTTACGGCCAAAGCCGATGTCCACATTTTTGACCTGGAAAAGACCGCTAAAAAACTTGAAGAGGCTTTAATTTTTATGCGTTCTGTCTTGCAGCGGGGCGGAACGGTTTTACTGGTAGGAACAAAGCCAGCGGCTAAAAACATTATTAAACAGGCCGGACAAACCCTCGGCTGGCCCTATGTTTCGGAGCGCTGGCTGGGCGGAACTTTGACAAATTTTAAAACCATCACCAAGCGGCTGCAGTATTATCGAGACCTTGAAGAACAGCAAAAAACCGGCGGCTGGGAAAAATATACCAAAAAAGAACGAGGTCAGCTGCAAAAGCGTCTGACAAAACTGCACGGGCAGCTCGAAGGCATTAAAAATCTGGTTAAATTGCCAAATGCCATTTTTGTAATTGATGTTAAAGTAGACAATTTGGCCATAAGAGAGGCCAAAAGGATAAACATTCCGGTAGCGGCTATTTGTGATTCCAATGCCGACCCTTCAATGGTTGACTATGTTATTTCGGCCAATGACGATGCTTCTTCCGCTCTCAAGCTTTTGGTTGAAACAATCGTTAATAATTTAAAAGAGGTGAAGCCGGTGGCGGTTGTTGACGTAGAAAAGAAAAATAAAGAGAGTTAGATTTTTTCTCAATAGCCAGCCTTGCCTATATATTCTTATTAGTAATTGGTTTTAATTAGTAATTGGTAGGAAATTTATGATTTCAGCAGAAGCGGTAAAAAATTTAAGAGCCAAAACAGGCGCCTCAATAATTGAGTGTAAGAAAGCCCTTGAAGAAGCTGAGGGCGAGGAGCAAAAAGCACTGGAAATTTTGGGCAGGCGCGGCGCGGCCATGGCCGAAAAAAAAGCGGAGCGCCAAATTAAAGCCGGCTTGGTAGATTCCTATATTCATACCAACGGAAAAATCGGCGTTCTGCTGGAGTTGGGCTGCGAGACGGATTTTGTGGCGCGCAATGAAAATTTCAAAAATCTGGCACACGAGCTGTGTCTGCAAATTTCGGCCACGAATCCCCAAAACGTTGAAGAGCTTTTGGCACAGCCATTTGTCAAAAATCCCGAGCAGACAGCCCAAGACTTAACCAATGAAGCTGTCGGAAAATTGGGGGAGAATATTAAAGTAATAAAATTTGTGCGTTTTGAAATTTAAACTTGAAATATGTCTTTGGTGACAATAGTCGGTTTAATTTTGGCTATCGGCGGTTTTGCGGGGGTGGTTTTTATGATAGCGAGAAAAATCCCCACGCTTGTTAAAACAGAGGAATTTCCGACTTTGCCGCAAACGAGCCTGGCTGAAGGAATAAAAAACAAAATTAAGGCGTTGAGGTATTCAACCTATCGGCCGTTGGTCTTGGAGTCGCTTGAGAAAAGCCTTCGCAGATTGAGACTTTTTATTTTAAAAATAGATAATTTTTTTGTCGGGCTGATTAAACGATCAAGGGAAAAGTCGCAAGTTTGGAAGATCAGGTCTCACGCCTGGAGCGAGCACCGGCGGTTGAAAAAAAGAGAAAAACTGCAGGTTTTAGAAAGGCTTGATAAAGTGGAGGTTTCAGAAACTTTGGAAAAAATTAAACAGGAAGTGGCCAAAGAAGAGGATAATGCTTTAAAAGAAAAAATTGAAGCGATGGTAAATGGCGAGACGGCCGAAGTAATTCCATTGGTTCAGCCAGAAATTTTAAATAGCGAGGCGAATGTTGTTTCGCCCGCCGTAGAAAATACAGCCGTAACCGAAGAAGAAAAAAAACACATTGATCGCATCGCCGAGAATCACAAAGATGTTGATGCGTATCGGGCGCTGGGATTTTTATATCTTAATCAAAAAAATTATAGCGACGCGCGAGCCTGTTTCAGAAGGGCGCTCAAATTAAATCCGCAGGATGAAGAAGTAAAAAATAAATTGAATGAGATTAAGGGGTTGAGAGCAAAGAAACAGCAAGGCGCTACTTAGTCTTTTTAGGAGTGGCCCAAATAGAATCTCACACCTATGTGCCAGCGTAGTCTCGACAATTCGAAAATCTTTGATTTTTAGAATTGTCGAGGATCCTCGAAAATTATCAAAATCTTAGATTTTGTAATTTTCGGGACTCAATGGCAGAGCAACGGTTTTGCCCGCCCCGTTACATTTGCCGAGGTAGCTCCCGCCCAAAAGGGCGAGGCTCGCCCCGACGTCGTGTCGGGGCGGCAGCTTGCCCCGCCATCTTTTGCCACCTTAGCTCAATTGGCAGAGCAGTTGCTTTGTAAGCATCAGGTTCTCGGTTCGAGCCCGAGAGGTGGCTCTAGATAAAAGATGGCGGGGTGAAGTAGAGCAGCGGTTTTGTAAACCGCTGGCCGCGAGTTCGAATCTCGCCCTCGGCTCTTCAACGAATGTAACGGGGTAAATAGGTCGCCCCGCTTAGCGGGGCCGCTGGCTCTTCGTTGATATGGCTGAGTAAGCCGTATTTTTGTTTAGACTGGACTTATATGTAAAAGATGGTAGAATTTTATTAAGAATTATAATAGCCAGGAGGTGGCCCGCCTTCGTCCCGTCTGCGGGACTTCGGCGAGGCAAGCAGAGCGGTCGATGCGGCGGTCTGTAACCCCGCTGCTGCGGGGCGACTCTTGCACATACTGGTTATTTAGACCCAGGGGTGGCAGAGCGGTCGATGCGGCGGTCTGTAAAACCGTTTCAGGTAGGTTCGACTCCTACCCCCTGGACCTCGTAAGTTAAGAAATAAATTATAATAAAAAAGGAATCCTTCATATGGAAAAAAATATTTTGGTTTGTCCAAATTGTAAAAGTGATAGTTTAAGGCAGATTGCATTTCATAAAACTAAAGTCGCCAGGTGCGACCAATGTCAAGGACTTTGGTTTAATCGCGATGAATTGAGTAAGACGGTAGCCGAGGAGGATAAATTTTTAGAATGGCTTGATATTGACCTTTGGAAAAACAAAGAAGGCTTTAAGGTTGTTTTTTCAGGAAAGATTTGTCCGGTTTGCGATAAAAATCTATATCAAGTTAATTATAATAAATCAGATATTCAAGTAGACGTCTGTAATTCCTGTCACGGGGTATGGCTGGACAGAGGAGAATTCAAAAAAATAATTAATTATTTGGAACAAAAAGTGGATACTGAGAGTTTGAGCGAATATTTTAAGGATTCGATAAAACAAGCCCAAGATTTATTCACCGGACCCAAAGAGCTGTCCTCGGAAATCAAAGATTTTTTTATCGTGAACAAATTGCTGGAATATAAATTTTTAAGCCAACATCCCATATTTACCAGTCTTATTGCTAATCTGCCCCATTAAGTTTTGTCTTGGGTTTTCCGAACAAACACCCCGACCGGGGGCTTGTGCAAGAGATAATAAAGGAAGGCTGAAAAACCCACCACTGGATTCAAAGTCCATGGGTCCCAGATCGGTGCAGTGGACACTAAATTTATAAAAGGGACTTTAATTAGCCGAGGCAAGAGTAATTCGTTCGGTTTAAATTGCTTAAGTATAAAGGGGAAAATCGCCTTTGGGGCGGTTTTTAGATAGAGCGCGGCAAAGGCAATAATAAAAAATACTCTGGTTAAGTGTTTATGAAAAAGCGATTGGAATGTATTGTTTTCGGCCGGGTCCAGCTGGTAATGTTTCGCGATTTTGCCCAACGTAGGGCCAGCAGACTTGGTTTGGCCGGGACGGTGAAAAATTTAAAAGACGGTTCGGTTTTTGTGACGGCGGAAGGAGAAGAGGAAAAACTTAGTCTGTTGCTGGAAGATTTAAAAAAAGGACCTGTTTTAGCGCGCGTGGACAGGCTTGAAGAAAAATGGCTGCCGGAGACATCAGAATTTTCAGATTTTAAAATATTATATGAAAAATAATCAAACCAAATACCCCCAATCAATCGGCATTATTATTGACGGTAATCGCCGCTGGGCCAGCGAACGGGGACTGTCAGTCATGAAGGGCCATAAGTTTGGCTATGATAAACTAAAAGAAGTTTTGCGATGGGCAAGAGAATTTGGCATTTCCACCGTCTATATTTACGCTTTTTCAACCGAAAACTGGATACGCAAAAAAGAAGAGGTGGCTTACCTGATGAAGCTTTTTTTACGGACTTTTGGGCAGGGCGCCGGGGCGTTAATAAAAGAAAAAGCCCGGATCAGATTTGTCGGCCAAATTGGGCGCTTTTCGCCGGCCATTAGAATGGTTATAAAAAAATTAGAAAAAGCGACTGCTAATTTTTTCGGCATCAATTTTATTATTTGCCTGTCTTATGGCGGCCGGGCGGAGATTTTGGAGGCGGTTAAAAAAGTCAGCAGCGAAAAAACCAAAGAAGAAATCTCTGGTTTGACCGAAGAGCAATTTTCTCAATTTCTTTGGACGGCCGGATTGCCCGACCCGCAGCTGGTAATTCGTACTTCCGGCGAAATTCGCACATCAAATTTTTTGCCCTGGCAAACAGTTTACAGCGAATGGTTTTTTCCCAAAACCTATTGGCCGGATTTCACCAAAAGTGAATTTGAATCAATTTTGGAGGAATTTTCCAAGCGGGAGATACGACGAGGGCGATAGGGCGGGATAATCGCGCCCTTGAAAAAGACCGCAAAAACAGTTACCCTATTTAGGAGGAACGCTTTTTGTCATAAATAAGCATTAATTACCCAGTATTTGAAATGACGATTGAACAAAAACTAAATTTAATCAAACGCAACACTGAAGAGATTTTGACGGAGGAAGAGTTGGCGGAACTTTTAAAAACCAAAAAAGAGCCGGTGGTTTATTTAGGCTACGCGCCCACCGGTCGGCCGCACATCGGCTATATGATTCCGGCGATAAAAATTAAGGATTTTGTGGACGCCGGTTTGCGCGTGAAAATTCTTCTGGCCGACATTCACGCCCATTTGGATAATACGAAGACACCCTTTGAGCTTTTGGATAAGCGAGTTGAATTTTACAAAATAGAGCTAGCCGAACTTTATGGGGCTATTGGCGTTGATGTTTCAAAAATTGAATTTGTAAAAGGCTCTGATTTTGAGCTGGATAAAAAATATACGCTGGATGTTTATCGGTTGGCGGCCTTAACCAGCGCTGACCGCGCCAAACACGCGGCTGCGGAAGTCGTCAAATTTGGCGAAAATCCCAAATTGAGCGGATTTTTATATCCAATTTTACAGACGCTTGACGAAGAATATTTAGGAGCGGATATTCAATACGGCGGCACTGACCAGCGAAAAATTTTTGGTTTTGCGCGCGAGTCGCATCCAAAAATTGGACAAAAAAAGCGCGTGGAAATTATGACGCCGATGCTGCCCGGAATTATGGGCGGGAAAATGAGTGCTTCCGACCCCAGTTCAAAAATTGATTTGCTTGACAGCGAGGCTGATATTACCGCTAAAATTAACAAAGCCTATTGTCCGGAAGGGGATTTAACGGACAACGGCATAATGGCTTTTGTGAAATATGTTTTGACGGTTTTGAAAGAAGATAACGGAGAACTGTTCTCCGTTGAGCGGCCGGAAAAATTCGGCGGCAATATTGAATACAAAACTTATACTGATTTGGAAAAAGATTTTTTGGCCAAAAAATTGCATCCGCAGGATTTGAAAAAAACCGTAGCGTGCGAAATTGCGGAAATTTTGAAACCCGTGCGCGAATATTTTAAAGACAAGCAAAATTTGATAAAAGAAGCGTATCCAGAGAGTTAATGTAAGAGAGCAGTTGTTTATTAAGAAACTGGTTGACTATAAATAATGATGGCTTTATAATAAGATAAGAAGTCATTATTATGAAAATACAAGCTATAAAAAAAGAGGAGCTATTAAGACTATATAGCAAAGAGCAAAAATCAGTTACCGAGATCGCCAAAAAATTTCGCTGTTCGGCAGGCAGAATAAATTACTGGTTATTTAAATACAGAATTTCAAAGAGATCAATAAGTGAAGCAATCTATATCAAGCATAATCCCGAAGGCGATCCATTTCGCTTTGTTTTACCAAAAAATCTAAAAGAAGCAGAATTATTCGGATTGGGGATAGGCCTGTATTGGGGAGAGGGTACCAAAGCAAACAAAACTACAGTAAGGATTGGGAATTCAGACCCCGCATTATTAAAAAAATTTATTGAGTTTTTAGTCAAGTTCTTTAGTATTAGCAAAGATGATCTGAAATTTCATTTGCATACTTTTACGGATATTGATATAGAAGAAGCCCGGGAATATTGGATGAAACGATTAGGAATCAAGAAGGGGCAATTTTACAAACCGTTTGTTTCCATTACAGGAAAATTAGGTAAATATAGGAATAAAAGCAAATATGGAGTGTTAACTTTATATTATGGAAATATCAAGGTAAGAAATATTTTAATAAGTTTATTGCCGTTGTAGCTCAGCCGGTAGAGCAACTCCATGGTAGAGATTCTGCCCATCATGAGAGCAATCTCATTATGAATCCCGAATTACGGTTAAAGGCCTGGCTTGGTCAAGACCGTAGCGCCTAAAAGGCGCTCGAACGACTGACAAGGGCTCCGAATATTTTCGGAGAAGATACAGTCTAATCCTCTTATAGGCGAACAAAAAAAGAGGTGCAAATGAAGGAGTAGGTCGCCAGTTCGATTCTGGCCAACGGCTCAAAAATTATGTTTACCCCCACACCAAAAAACGGTGGCAGCGGGTAAATGCTTAGAAAGTAAGAAGTTTAATAATAATTTGTTAAAATAAAACATTATTATGGCGTGGGGGTTTACCAAAAAACAATTCATAATTTTACTGGTTTTGCTTGCCGTTTTGGCAGGCGCGATGGTTTTGTATCAGCAAATCTATCAGCGCTGGCCTTGGCAAGGTACGGTTGAGGTGGCTTCGCCCACAATCACGGTTTCACCGACGCCGTCGGAAACCAGCGGAACGCCTAGAGTAAAAACGGAGCGAGATATAATAATGGAAGACGTGGCGCAAATGATAGGCGAAATTTCGCCGGCCCAGCCCGTTCTGGGCGGCCATTGGTTTGTTGACCGGTTTTGGTTCGTCATCGGCTCCGATAGCAACTTTTATGTTGAGTATGAAGACGGCCATATCATGCGGCGGGTTTTGCTGGAAGCGCAGGAAAAAGAGACCGGACTTAGTTACGAAGTCATCGCTTATTTTGAGCCCGGAGAATCGCAATGGACTTTGAAAAACGGCCAGGACACGCAGTTTGGCAAAAATTTGGATTTATACGAATTTGATGATAGCTTAAAGAGCTGGGAAAAGAAAAACTGACGCAAAGCGTCATCCTGAGGCGCAAAGCGCCGAAGGATCCCGTGGAATACCACGAGATTGCTTCGTCGCTTCGCTTCTCGCAATGACGAATAAAAATAATATGTCTCAAGACAATCTAATAAAACTTAAGTGCGCGATTTGTAAGCGCATCAATTACTGGTCGCGCAAAAACAAGCGCAAAGTAGAGCGTAAAATTGAGATTAAAAAATTCTGTAAGTGGTGTAAAAAGCACACAACCCACAAAGAGACTAAGAAGTAGTTTCTTTGTGGAATTTCCAATTTCAAATTTCCAATTTTCAATAATGTCCCGCTGCGCTCGCCTCGCTGCCGCCTTTTGCGAGCCTCGCCTCTGGCGGGAAGCTATGGCGAAGCGGGCGGGACTGGTTTAGAAATTAGGATTTAGAAATTCCGCCTCAAAGAGGCGGCACGGGGGCGTGGTATAACGGTATTACATTCGTCTCCAAAACGAATAACGGGGGTCCGACTCCCTCCGCCCCTGCCACTTATTGAGTGTTAAGTAACATGTTACGTAACAAGTTAAGTAACACTTTTTATGCCAAGAACTTCACTGAAGAATAAAAACATCAGAAAGCTAACTCGGATGGGCCGCGCCGGCGGCAGCTTAGGGCTGACTTTGCCAAAAGAAATGGTTTTGGCGCTGGGCTGGCAAGAGCACCAGAAAGTCGTGGCCAAACGCACCCGCGGCGGGATTGTGATTAGGGATTGGAGGAAATAGAGAAAATGAAAAACTTTTTAAAAGAAAATTGGTTTAAACTTCTAATTATTTTAGCTATTATAGTATTTTTTTATTTGTATATATATGTACCAATGCATATAAGGCAAAACTGCTATAATTCTGTAACTGCAAATCGTTTTAATATATCTTCCGGCACTGAAGCCGAAAGAAGGGCAGAGTTTGATTTTATGTACAATAATTGTTTAATAATGCATGGCTTTGAAAAATAATCTAGGAATAACTTTTAAAAAGAAATGCCCAGTAGGAAAACCCATACAAACATATCATTAATTGTTGTCGTGGGGGTTTATATTATTTTTAGCGTTTGGAAACTGCCCTTATCGGGACAATGGCAATTTCTTTTATCCAGTATTTTTATTATCCTTGGTGGTATATTTCCAGACCTCATAGAGCCAGTTTCTCTTCATAGCTTTGCCCACCGCAAATTTTTCCATAGTGTAAGATTATTATTGATATTGGTCATCGCAACTAGCTTGTTGGCGGTTATATGGGCATATTTATTTAGGTCGGAGTATATTTTATATGCCGGTTCATTTTTTGTTGGTTATGTTTTTCATTTGATAGTAGATGCATTTACAAAAAAGAGCATACCTTTAAAATAAGGTCGAAATTTCTAAAATTTGCCATCAGCGGATAGGTTCAAACGATGCGAGAACCTATTTCTAAAAAAATGCCTGAAGAGCAGGAGATACAAAATGATCCATATTTAAACTCTCCCAGAGAGTTCATATTAGAAATGCCACTTTATCATGAGCTGGACTTAAGTGTTGGCAGCCAATGCAGAAAAATATATGACCTTTTGTGTTATTCTGGAACAATTGATATATATTGTATAAAGTGTGGGAAGGAGAGCGTTTTTGATACGGTAGAGTATCTCAATCGTACTATTTTTTCTGAGTGGAAAAAATCTATAGGTTTCGATAGAACCGTTTATCGATGCACTAGAAACAGTGGTCACGAATATTATAGTTATTACTATAAGGGAGATGGTTTTTTTGTAAAAATGGGTCAATTCCCATCAGTAGCTGACTTTCAAATTCCTCAAGCGGAAAAATATAGAAAAGAATTAGGAGAGGATCAATATAAAGAATTTACCAGAGGAATTGGCTTGAACGCTCATGGTGTTGGTATCGGTTCGTTCGTCTATCTACGAAGAATTTTTGAAAATCTAATAGAAGAGGCGCACACAGAGGTTAAAAAAGATCCAGCTTTTTCAGAAGAGAATTATTTAAAAGGTAGAATGGACGAAAAAATTATTTTATTAAAAGTCTTTTTACCGGAATTTTTGGTTGAAAATAAAAATCTTTATTCAATATTAAGTAAGGGCATTCATGATCTTGAGGAAGAGGAGTGTCTTAAATATTTTCAAGCCGTTAAGATAGGAATTGAGCAAATCTTAGACGAGAAGATAGAGCAAAAAGAAAAGAAGCAGAAAGCAGAAAAAGCCCGTGAGGCACTTCAGAATATTCACCGGAAAGTAGCATTATAATCGATTACAAATTGAAGAAGTCTGTGAATTTTAACCCTACTCGAGTGCCTTGGTAAGATTACAAAAAACCACGGGTAAACGTTGATAAGATAGCACGGATGTGCTATTTTTATTTAATCAAGTTTAGTTCGCGGAAGTTAAAGCTTCCGCTTTAAAAATCAAATAGGAGGCAGGGCGATGAAAAAGGACGAAAGGACACTGGTGATTATGAAGCCAGATTGCGTGGTCAGGGGGCTGGTGGGCAGGGTTTTGGCAAGAATAGAGGAACTGGGATTGAGGATCGTCCGGGCGCAGAGCAGAGTTATTTTACCTGATGAATGCAGTAATCTCTATGCTAAGACCAAAGCGAAATTGCCTAAGATTTATTTGGCTGTCGAAAGGGCGATGGGCGAAGGCATCAGTATCGTCTTTATTTTTGAAGGCGAGAATGCCGTCCGTAAAGCTTTCAGATTAAGAGGTTCGACTAACCTTTTATGGGCGCGCCGGGGAACAATCAGACGAGATTTTATTACCGACGAGGAAAGAGCTTTGTTTCGCCAAGGCAAAAACGTTAGAAACAGAATGCATGCGTCAAAAACCAAGGCCGAAGCCGAAGCCGAAATAAAATTGTTTTTTTCCATAAAAAGGAGGTGAAACGATGGAAAACGAATACTTTTATTCTGAATCAACTGGCCTTTATGCTGCCAGGGAACCTTTGAAAATCGATGCCCGGGTTATTAAGGCGGCGTCGAAAACCGGCATTAAGCTGTGCTGGGACGACGAGGGTCGGATCAATTTTCTGAATTATTGGGACAGTCTGACTTTGTTGAAAAGTCTGGGCGCCATTATGCTCTCGCTACGTGAATACTGGTTGGTTTTTCGCGATACCCAAAGGGCAAAAGATCAGGACATGCTAGACCAGCTTCAGTCGAACGAATATGCGGAGCGGCTGAATACAATTCTGGAAAAAAAGGGGTATTTGATCAATCGGTCGAAAACAAAAAGAGGCGACCGATCGTATTCCGGAGAAAGACAAGAAGTAGTGATGCCTTTTGGCCATCCGGGCTGGTTCAATCCCGATGATATCGATTGGCGAACCGGCTTACCCGGCAGAGTTGAATTAAACAGAGAAAAGATGGCGACAAGCTGGAAGTATTGGTCTTTTTGCGATTATGACTATGTGGCCGCGGCCATCAGAGGCTGGGTTACCTCGGTCGGCAAGCCTTCGATTGACTTGGGAATCCCTCATGATGCTGTTTATCCTGTATTGCTTTTAAGGGAATGCCGTAGGACGTTACCGGAACCTGCGATTGATCCAGAAATCATGGGCCAGGCGAAAAATTTGATAGCGGTCTATGAGGCGCTCAACAAAGAAGGCAGATTTGATGATCTTTATGCAAAAAAGGGGGAGTTTCAGAAGTTTCTGGTCGCCAGAGGAGACAGGCTCCGTAATTCCAGAGAGACGGCGGTTTACCGAATCCGGGAAAAGATGGTTGATATTCTCGGGATCCTGCAGATCGCGGCGAAGGCCAGAAAAGATTTTTCAGCAACAAAAACTATTGACCGAGTAGCCAGGAAGTTTTCGGGGTTGAAAAAAAAGGAGATCGGCTTTTCTAATTTTGTTGAATTTGTGAAAAATAGCCGGGAAAGCCTTTTGGGAGCGGTTAAGGATTTCAAGCCGATTGTTTTCGTCATAGGACATAAAAATCCCGACACCGACACAGTCATCAGCTCTTTGGCCGAAGCATATCGAAGCCATCTGATTGATAAAAGCGCTATTTATGTGCCAATTGTCCAAGGACGGAGAATACCCGACGAAATTGAGCGGCTATTGGGAGATGAAATTTCAGCTTCAGTTATTTTTTCCGAAGACGATCTCTATCAGCAGATCAAGGATTCAGGACAAGCACGATGGATCATGGTGGATCACAACCGAAACAAAGAGATTCAGAAGTTTGCGATTTCCATTATTGATCATCATGTGCCATCGGAAGTGGCTTTGCGGCAGAATGTCAGCAAAACACTCGAAATGACCGGTTCAACAACCGCGCTTGTTGTCCAAAAAATCAAGGGTTGCGGAATTAAATTGTCAAAGCTTTTGGCCGAGATCCTTTACGGAGCGGCTTTGATGGATACCGAGAATCGGTCGGAACTCAAGATGACGCTCAAAGACAAGCTGATTATGGACGGACTCAAAGAGACCTCCGGAGTAACTAGCGACCAGGTCTTTTATCGTGAGCTGATGGGTTTTCTCTTAAATACCGATTTTGCCGAGCTTCTCTTTGCTAGAGATTATAAAGAGGACTGGTCTTTTTTCGGATTCGCCGTCGCCAAGATTAAAGGCGGCTTTGACCAGCAGGGCAGGGTTTTGAAAAAGGAATTGTTCGGTAAGCTCGTCGCGCTGGCCAAAAGAAACAACGATGAAAAGAATTTGTCGCTGACCATTTTGAAGGTGACGGATTACCTTGATGACAATGAAATCGTTAATCGGGAAAGAGTCTATCTTATATTCAACGACGAAGTTTTTCCCGAATACAAAAAGACGATGTTTGATCTGATCTCGACGGTCGTTCATTCTGTTTTTAAGGGAAGAGCGCAAACCATTTCTGCAACTGAATATGTAGAGTTTTGGGGAATAGGTGTCCAGTTGTCGCGAAAAAAAACTGTCCCGCTGTTGGAACCGGTGGTCGTTGCCTATAATAATTTCTTTTTTTCTCCCTCGGCTGGTTTTTATGTCAAGCGGGAATTCCTGAAATTGACTGACCGGACGAAAAGGGCGGCTTGGCAATCGGGAATTAATCTTTCCGCAGACCGGCAGGGGAGAATAAACAATGTTACTTTCGGTGAGGCTGTTCGGCTTCTGGACGGGCTTGGCTCTTTTCCGTTGAATTTGAAGCAATACTGGACTGTCTTGAAAGACGCGAAAGATAGAAAAGACCAGCAGATGATCCAGCATTTGCAATCAACTGGATTTGTGGAGTTTCTTTCCACCGTTATCGAAGAAGGCAAATTCACCATAGAAAACCCCAAAATCTTGAAAGCCAAAAGTTTTTTTCGGTACGAAGGAATTGAAGTTTCTGTTGATTACGATTATCAGGGGAAAAGGCAGGAGGCCTTAATTCCCGACGGGAAACCCGGCCTGATTTTGCCGGAGGAAATATTGACTGGAACGGGATTTCCAGAAAAAATCCATGAACCCGGGATTTACAACGACCCCCGTTTTTGGAGGTATTGGTCGCCGGACGCGGAAAAAAATGTTGCTACCCGGGGCTATATTTTTCTGCTCGGCCAGCCTGCCTTGGACCTCAAAGTTCATCTTTCTGAAGCTTTTGATTGCCTTGGCATCCGGCCCTGTTGTTGGGAAGCGGAGTTGCCGGAGGTCGAGATTATCGAGAGCCAGGAAGACATTCAGGTGACGATAAAGGCGGAGGGAGAAGTAATACAAGTAAGGGAGAGTGACTTTTTTGGGACCATGATTGACGATTAATGTTTCAAAGGGGACGAAGTCGTCCCCTTTTTTATTATTAGCAAAAACCGTTAAAATAAGTTTTTATTTTTTTGCGATTTTATTATTTGACCCTAACTGGCAAAGTTGAAACAGCAGAAAACTCTAAAATCATTTCAGATTGATTCCATTTAAGGTATTACGTAGCTAAAATATTCCGAAGCCGAAGGCGGAGGATATTTGGCGAAGTATATTCTCCGTCCGTGCACATTAAAATAATCGCTTAGCAGGGCGGTTCTTTTTGTTGAGGGCTCGTGGAGTTAGAACTTTTTTGCATTATAATAGTCTTTTTGATATATTTAAAATAATTAAAGGGATGAATAAATTTATTAAAGCACTAATTTATTTTTTGCTTATCGGCGGGATTATTTTGCTTGTTTTTCCTGTTCGCTGGTTCCCGTCTTTTTATGATGTCCGGTATATGGGCTGGATGGCTTTGGCCGGTTCGGCCATAATTTTTTTTCTGCCCGGGCTGATTTTCGCGCCAAAAAAAGCGGCCGAGACTTCTAAAAAAAACCGCGTTGCTCTCTGGTTACAATATTTTCTTGCTTTTACTTTTGCTGCTAATGCATTTGGCGACCTCGGTCTCTATAAATTGTATCAATACGGATTTGAGTTTGATAAAGCGTTACATTTTTTAATTTCTCTTTTGGCTGTTATTATTCTTCCGTTTGTTTTGGGTGAACGATGGAAAATCCGGCCGGCATACGCCGTGTTAATATCTTTTTTTACGGTTGTCGTTTTTGGCGTGGGCTGGGAGGTTTATGAATATTTGGCCGATCTTTTGTTAAAAACGCACATCTCGGGCGTCTATGGATTAGACATAAGCGCTGATACAAAAGCCGATCTTCTTTTTGATTTTTTAGGCTCCGCCACCGGCGTTATTAGCTGGGTCTATTTACGAAAATTTTTCGCCGAGCGCGAAAAAGCGCGATGATTAGTGGTTAGAAGTGTCATTCTGAGATTAATAACTGTTTCAATATCGTCTAAGCATCCAGTTTAATAGTTTTTCTGCCCCCTTCACAATCCCAAACGGCGCAACCCCTACTGGTTCGCATTATTAGGAAGAGTCAGATATGGTGAGTAGCGGGGTGGGGTAAAATTTGTTAAACTAAGCTTGTGAAGTTAAATCCGATATATAAACATACTCACTTTGCCGTTGCATAATAGTTCTAACCGTCTTTGCTACCCCGTGCTAAATTTAACATTCAATCTGTCCCAACTTTTTTTAGTATACATACCCTTTATTGAGTTCTAAAATTTTTTTGACGAAATATCGGGAAAATGCTATATTTCTTTTGTTATTTACCAATTGAACAAAATCCAGTTAAGGAGGGTTTGCGAGGTGCAAGATGAGAAAAAGACAAAAAACCAATCCTTACAAGAGGCGAAGGAACCAGCACAGCAAGGGGCGGGCCTTTGAAAGATACGGCCTGAGTTTGAACAGGTTTGATATCAAAGATATCATCATCGCAATCAGGTCCCAGCGCGCTGTCTTTATCAAACGGCACAGCAATCGGATTACCGAATGGACTGTAGAAATAAAAAATACAACAGTCCGGGTGCTGTACGACAGGATTCATGAATGCATCGCGACTGTGCTACCTGTTCAAAAACCCCAACTGGTTGAGAAAACAATTGTCGAACAGGTCCGTTCGTCTCCGGGAGGAAAATATTTTCCTCCGTGGGCACCGTGGCCCGGTGGAAAGGAGGAGTCCTTTGCAAAAAACAGCCCCAGAGATAATTAGAGAAATTGAAGATGAAGGATTCGTTGAGGTCCTGCGAGAGCGCCAAACAATTATGCAGCGTTTGGATCAATTAATGGAATTTGCGCCAGAAACCAGATTTTGGGATTCAATGAGAGCCCGAAAATTGGTCTACGAGCTGCAATGCAAGCACAACCTTGATTTTGGGGTCTGCCAGTTTTATTCCATTGAAGGCGATGAACAGTTTTGTTCGGCAGACGGTAAAAAACACATGTGTCTTTGCGCTATTCCAGAGGTATATTGTGTTCTTCGGGACAAAGATTCCGAACCAAAATATCCGGAATTCGGTTTTATAAGAATTCTGGATGGTCTGAAAAGCTGGAGCTTTTGATATTTTGATAAAAATCAGTACCTTTACGCCGTATGGTTCGCCATACGGCCTTTTTTTTATCTCATTTTTATGAGTCGTAAATTAAACCATCGGGCGAGCGACGACTTGCCGCCTTATCATTTAGGCGCCTGCCTGCCGGTAAGCAGGGTTTTTTGCTTACGGCTGAGTTTATCGAAGTGTTTACACCGAGCCCGTCGAAGTGGTAGGATGAAATTAGTAGAATAAAAAAGGTCGAAGGATTTAAAAATTAAATTTTAACAAAATAAAATTATGGATAATATAAACATAAAAGAAAGAATAAGAGACATAAAACCAGGAAAAGTTATTTCCCGCATAATTATTGGAGTGTTTGTCCTGGCGTTTATTCTTGACGCTTTTGGAACCATAGGAGCGGGTGAGCGAGGAGTGCTTCTTCAGTTTGGAGCAGTTCAAGATAAAATATTTGATGAAGGGCTCTATTTTAAAATACCGCTTATCCAGAAAGTAGTAAAAATAGATGTAAAAATTCAAAAAGATGAAATCCCAGCAAGCGCTTCTTCTAAAGATCTACAGGTAGTAACTTCTAGAATTGCCCTGAATTATCATCTTGATCCAAATGCAGTAAATAAAATCTGGCAGGAGGTGGGGAAAAACTACAACACCCGCATTATTGCTCCTTCTATCCAAGAAGGAGTTAAAGCGGTAACGGCAAGATTCACAGCCGAGGAATTGATTACCAAAAGAGAAGAAGTGAAAGAACAAATTAAATTAAATCTTACTAACAGATTATTTGAACATACTATTGTGGTTGATGAGTTTAACATTATTGATTTTGAATTTTCAATAGCTTTTAATGAGGCCATTGAATCCAAGGTTAGAGCCGAACAGCTAAAACTTAAAGCGGACAGAGATTTAGCAAGAATAAAAATTGAAAAAGAACAAATGATAGCCGCCGCGCAAGGTAAGGCGGAAGCGATTAGAATTGAAGCGCAAGCCTTAATGCAGAACCCCAAAGTGGTAGAGCTTCGTTGGATAGAAAAGTGGGACGGAAAGGTTCCGATTTACTGGGGTGAGGCGAATCCATTTATCGGGCTAAATAATTAAAAAATAGAGGGACTAAAAAAATCGTTGAGAAGATTATTTGTTTGATAGATCTGCTTCCAATCCGATACCCTTTCTAAGGGTAGCTGTTGTGTTAAGCGAAATTGATCTTATGTATGTAGCGCTATATATTGATTATAGAAAAAGATGATAAATGACAATAATCAATTCAATATAGAAGAGAAAGTTAAGGAACTATTTATAAAAAACCGGCGAACATCGGGCAATTATCAATATACCCTGCCGTCTCCCGGTTCTTATCCGTATCAATGGTTTTGGGACTCATGCTTCCATGCCATTATTTTGTCACACTTTGATATGAAGAGCGCGAAAGAAGAACTTCGCTCACTTATTTCTAAACAATTTAAAAATGGTCTTTTGCCGCACATTATTTATTGGGAAAAGCATGAAGTAATGAATGTTGATTGGGATGCGGAGGGAACCAGTTCTCTGGCTCAGCCACCGCTGATTGCTTATGCCGTTAAGAATATTTATAAAAAAGAAAACGACATTTCTTTCGTCAAAGAAATGTTTGCGCCGATGGACCGCTATTACCGGCACCTCCTCACGCGGGATCCTCGGAAGAGTCATTTGGTAGGGCTTATTAATCCCGATGAGTCGGGCGAGGATAATTCGCCGCGGTTTGACATCCCCTTGGGCCTTGAACCAACCCAGCGGTTTTCTGAAAATAACTTAAAAAGATTTAATCTTTTTGAAAAAAGCCGGAAATGCGGCTTTGATAACGTGGACTGCACCCGTAATCTTTTTTGGGTAAAAGATGTTGCCTTCAGCGCTTATTTAATTGAAAATTTCGTGTGTATGAGCGAGCTTGCCTGCGAGATTAAAGAGCGTGAAAGCGAGGCTTTTTACATTGGCCAAAGGGAGATGATGACAAAGGCGATGCGCGAACGAATGTATGAGGACGGGATTTTTTGGACGATTCACGGTTCTAACTATGAGAAAATCAAGGTTAAAACATGGGCGATTTTCGCCCCGCTTATTGGCGGTCTTTATACAGAAGACGAAGCAAAAAATTTGATTAAAAATCATTTGCGCAATGAAAAAGAATTTTGGACTCCTTTTATCATACCGACAACGGCCAAGAGCGAGACGAGTTATTTTCCCGGAGAACGTAGCGGACCCGTGTGGCTTCGGCCAAACTGGCGGGGTCCGATTTGGATTGCTCCAAACTGGTTTGTATATCGCGGTTTAAAAAAATATGGATTTCACGAGGAAGCAAATATCATACGAGAAAAAAGCCTGGAGCTTGTAGAAAAATCGGGCTTTCGTGAATATTATCACCCTGAAACCGGCCAGGGGCTTGGCGCTTTTGATTTTACCTGGGGCGGACTTGTTTTGGACATGGAATAATTAGTTAGCAGAAAACGCGGTAAGCTTCTAACGGGGTTTGACCCCGTATAAAAGTCCAGCCAGGCCCTGTTAACAATCAAATGCGCGGGCGATTCCGCCTTCGGCTATCTTTGGTAAAAATATAAGCTTATCAAAAAACTTCTAACGGGGTTTGACCCCATATAGAAGTCCAGCCGTACTTTTTACAACAAGCTAAATACGCGGGCGATTCCGCCTTCGGCTATCTTTGGTAAAAATATAAGCTTATCAAAAAACTTCTAACGGGGTTTGACTTTAAACTCAGTACGCCTGATAATAAATTAATCTAAAAAGGGAGTTCTTTTCATTTATTACTTATTAGGAGGGAGGGTGATTATGAAGGCAAAATGGGCATTTGCGGCAACAACGGTTTTTTTATCGGTCTGGCTGTCTTTTTTTGTCTTGGCAATCGGCGTGGCGGAAGAGAATGAGCGGTCAATCATAAAAACCGCTTCAATGGGATTGCCCGAAGAAGTGCAAAAAATGCGGGCGATATTTAAGGAGGCGGTTGGCGTGAAAGTTGCGGCGGAGGCGGATTATCTGAATCAAGTCTCCCAAGACGCGGCCCAAAGACTTTTGTCTTTGGGCGAGTCAGCGAAGCAATCGCAGTATTTCTTATATGTTGACCGCAATCCCAACAAGCAAATCGCTTGGGTCGGATTTTTTAACGCGTCAGACGGCAGCGTGGCCATTATCGGGCTGGATAAAATTTCTTCCGGCAATGAAAAACGTAATGGATTTTTTATTACCCCCACCGGCGTTTTTAAAAATTCGCCGGAGATTATCGGTTATCGCGCCCTGGGCACTAAAAACGAGAAGGGCTGGCGGGGATTGGGAGCAAAGGGTAGCCGGGTTTGGGATTTTGGCTGGCAGAAAACAAAGAAAAAAGGTGAGGAAAGATTAATCAGGCTTTTAGTCCACGCCACGGATCCGATCTTTGGCGAAAAAAGACTGGGTAAAACTGACTCCAAGGGTTGCATTAGGATTTCAAGCAAGCTTAACCGGTTTTTAGATTATTACGGCTTGCTGGACAAATCTTACGAAGCACAAAAGGACGACAAAAGAATTTCTTGGATGCTTAAACCTAACCGCCAGCCTGTTCTTTTTGCCGGCC
>JAHIST010000004.1 GCA_018818145.1 Patescibacteria group bacterium | reverse complement strand
TATAAATAAAATTAAAAGAATCACCGAAATAATCGTAATAAATGATGCTTCCGAAAACGAGGATGAGCTGATTAAATTTATAAATGAATTCCCAAATCGATTTAAAACAACAGTGATCACGCTAAAGCGAAATCAAGGCCGAGCAATAGCTCGGAATTTAGGATTATTACATGCCAACAATGAAATATTAATTTTTCTTGACGCAGATATGGTGGTCGGGCAAAATTTTATTAGAAATCATTTAACTCGGCATAATGTGCTTGAAAGAGTAGCGATTATAGGTCTAAGGGAGAATATTAAACCATCGGCAATCTCGGAAGAAGAAATAAAAAAAGGCCGTATTTGTCCTGTCTATGAGAAAGATTTCCGGTGGGAAAAATACGTTCCGTATAATTGGAGGTGGGTGTATACAAATTCAGGCATTAACAATTTCAATAAGACCCATCATTTATTAATGGAGTCTAATTATTTGAAGAAATATAACAAAATTAATAAAATTGGGGTGTGGGAACTTGCAAATACATTTTTAACTTCAAACGCGAGCATAGCCAGGATTTCCGCGATAAGAGTGGGTGGTTTCGATTCTTTATTTCGCGGTTGGGGTTTTGAAGATGTGCATTTTGGGTATAAAATTTTTCTCAGCGGTCATTATATTATTCCTTGTTTTAATATAACCGCGTTTCATCTGGAGGAATTTAAAAGCCATAGTCTTGCTCAATTTCAAAAAAATTATAAATTATTTAAGAAAATAAAAAAAAGAAAAATAAAATATTGGGGAGAACAAGCCTGGAAGAAGCAGTTAAAAAATAAGTTTCAGCATCTTTTTTCTGTCTCAAGCTTCTCTCATAAATAAGCCAAGCTCGGTCAAGTTAGGGGTTATAAAATGCCCCATAGCCCAGCGATCTTAAAATGATTATTGACGGCTGTTTTTAATATCTTCTGGGTATGTTATAATTAAAAAGCAGGAAGTGAAATAATAATAAAAAAAGAGACTTCTCGACTCGCCCCGCAGCTGCGGGGCTCGCTCGAAGAATATCTTTTGGCAACAATGAAAAGAATTTTATTCGTTGAAGACGATCCCGACCAGATTTTTATGTACAACGCCAAATTTGAGCTGGAGGGTTTGCTGTTAATGGTCGCTGATAACGAGCGGGACGCGCTGAAATTCGCCCGCATTGAAAATCCCGATTTGATTTTATTGGATTTGCTGCTGCGCCATGAAAACGGGCTGGATATTTTGGAAAAGATGAAACAGGACGAAAAGATAAGCAAAATTCCGGTGCTTGTTTTTACCAATTACGACACCAAAGAATACCGCGAGCGGGCGGCGAAACTGGGCGCGCAGGAATACATAATTAAAGCCCAGACCACGCCTTCAGAAATTGTCAAAAAAATAAAAAAGATTGTCGGGGCGTAAATAAATCCCCACACCTATGCATAGGCGTGGGGATAAAAAGGAGAAAATTAAGTTATTAATCAGCGGCATTTTTGCCGTTTTTTATTTGTCTAAATAGGCAAAACATGATTATAATAAATAAAACCATGAAAGGCAATTCTTTATCCATCGGCATAGTCGGCCTGCCCAATGTTGGCAAATCAACGCTTTTTTCGGCTATCACTAAAAAACAGGTTGACTGCGCCAATTATCCTTTTTGCACCATTGAACCAAATATAGGAGTGGTCGCAGTGTCGGATAAGCGGTTAGATGCTTTAGCCGAGTTGCTGCATGCCGTTAAAAAAATTTATGCGACAATTGAGTTTATTGATATTGCTGGCTTGGTCAAGGGGGCACATAAGGGTGAGGGCTTGGGCAATCAGTTTTTAGCACACATCAGGGAGGCCGATGCCATAGTTTATCTTTTGCGTCTTTTCCCTAATACAGTAATTGTTAACACACAACCTGCCGTTGACCCAATAAAAGAAAAAGAGATTTTAGATACTGAATTGGCACTTAAAGATTTGGAAACATTGGAGAAGCGAGCTGGTGCTTTGGAAAAAGAAGTAAAAGCGGGCTCTAAAGAATCACTCAAAGAATCTGGTGCCGTAAATAAGGCTTTGAATTTTCTAAAAGAAGGTTTAATTTTGAACGAGCAGGAATGGGATGAGGAAGAGCGGAAAATTCTTAAAAATTATCAGCTGCTGACTTTGAAGCCAAGATTATATTTGCTCAATGGCGAGGCTGGTGAAAAATCGGCGGCTTCCATGGAATTTTTTAAAAAAAATAACTTGCCGTTTTTGGTGATGGATGTTTTAGCCGAACAGGAAGTAATAGATTTTAGCGCGCCAGAGCGAGAATCTTTAGGCTTGAGCGCGGAGTCGCAGCTTGAAGTTTTAATTAAAAAGTCCTATGAGTTGCTGGAGCTGATAACTTTTTTTACCACACTTTCTAGCGAGCATCGGGCCTGGCCAATAAAAAAGGGAACGAAAATTCCGCAGGCCGGCGGAGTCATCCATAGCGATTTTGAGAAAAATTTTATCCGCGCCGAAGTGATTGTTTGGCAGAATTTATTGAATGTCGGCGGTTTTGGTCGGGCAAGGGAGAAGGGATTGATTCGGACTGAAGGCAAGGAATATGTGGTGCAGGACGGGGATGTGATAGTGATTAAATCCGGGGCGTGATTGGCCAAAAAGAAGAAGCCCTCTTTTAGTGAGGGCTTCACGAATTATTGTGTGGAGTTTAGAAATATGGTTGTAATTATTTTTTAACCAGGAACGATCTTCCTTGTGTTTCAAGAAAGGTCGAAATTTTTGATCCGATTTGTGAGTGGACGCTCCAAGGGTCTTTACCCGCGACGATGGGGGGCAAACCGAATAGAGTGGCTTTTTCAGCAGGAACCGTAACAAAAACCACTTTTTTTGCCTCCGACGCGCCATTACTTTTTGAGACTGGTAGCAGAATGAATGACGGCGTCGCCTGGCCGAGAATTTTTGCAGCTTTTTTTAAAAGGCATTCAATGCCGCAACGTGCCTCAATGTGAATTTTTTGTTCCTCGGTCAAGCTGATCCCTTTTGGAGAATTGTCTATCGTGCCTGGTTCAAATACCATATCTTTCTACCTCCTTTTAATTTGGTAAGAACTACAAAATCATTATAACCCAAAACAATAATTTTTTCAACAATTCCTGTGGATTATTTAAAACTGGTAAAAAAATTAATAGAAGAAGAATATTTAAAAACTCCCTTAATCATAGAAGCCTTTAGGGATATTAATCGTGCTGATTTTTTGCCAGATGAATTAAAGGATGAAGCCGGTATTAATGCGCCCTTACCCATTGGCTTTGGCCAGACCAATTCCCAGCCTTTAACTGTGGCTTTTATGCTGGAATTGCTGCAGCCGCGGCCGGGAGAGAAAATTTTGGATGTGGGTGCGGGGTCGGGCTGGACCAGCGCTCTGTTGGCTTATTGCGTGTCTCGTAATGTCGTTGCGAGCCCCGACTTATCGTCGGGGCGAAGTAATCCCGCGGACAGTGGTAATAACTCGGGATTGCTTCGTCGTTTCGCTCCTCGCAATGACGGTAAAGTTTTTGCGATTGAGCGAATTGGCGAGCTTTGCGAATTTGGCAAAAATAACATTGCCAAGTATAATTTCATTAAGAAAGGAATTATAGAATTTATCTGCGCCGACGGCACGAAAGGCTGGTCAGAGCGGGCGCCTTTTGACAAAATAATTGCGGCGGCCAGCGCGCAGGACATGCCAGCGGCCTGGAAGGAACAATTGAAAGTCAACGGTAAAATGGTTTTGCCGATAGAAAACAGCATTTGGCTTATCACGAAAAAATCAGAAAAAGAATTTGAGCAGAAAAAATTTCCCGGTTTTGTCTTTGTGCCGCTGATTTCTAGTCAGTAAACAGCAAACAGATAACAGTAAGCAATAAAATATCAGTAAAAATGGTGGAAGACTTTAATCTAAAAAATCAAACAGCTAAAACCCAAAAGCCAGTCAAAAGCAGATGGCCGATTTTTTTTATTTATATTTTTATTTCTGTTTTTGTCCTTTTATTTCTGGCAATTGGTGCAACGGCTTATGTTTATTACGAAATTTTCTGGCCGGCTGACAAAAGCAATTCTCAGCAAGCGTCTTTTTCGGTAGAAAAAGGCAGCGGGGTCAAGGAAATCGCCGCCCAGTTGCGAGCGCAAAATTTTATCCGCAGCCAGTTTTGGTTTAAGGCCTATATTTGGTATAAAAAACAAGGAGCAATTTTACAGGCCGGCAAATACTCGTTAAGCCCCGCTTTAAATATTCCGCAAATTTTGCAGATTATCACCGGCGGCAAAGTGATTAAGGACGAAGTGCAGGTTACTTTTCCGGAAGGATTCACGCAGGAGCAGATTAAGCAGCGTTTGGTTGAGAGTGGAATTGAGTCGGCTGATTTTTTTGATGATGAAAAAGTTGACGGTTTTCAGATACAATATAAATTTTTGAAAGAAATATCGTCACAAGCCGCTCTGGAAGGATTTTTGTTTCCGGATACTTATCGTTTCAAAAAAGACGTTAAAAAAGAAGAGATTATAAAAAAGTTTTTGGAAAATTTTGATAAAAAATTGACGCCGGCTTGGCGGGCGGAAATTGAACGGCAGGGCAAAGATATCTATCAGATTGTGATTATGGCTTCAATTGTTCAGCAGGAAGCGCTGAACGAAGAAGAAATGCCCATGTTGGCCGGTATTTTCTGGAACAGGTTGGGCCGCGGCATGCTGCTGCAGTCTGACGCCACGGTTAACTACGCCACCGGCAAAAAAGCCAGACAGGCCTCACTGGAAGATTTAAAAATTCAATCGCCCTATAACACTTATTTATATACCGGTTTGCCGCCCGCGCCCATTTGTAATCCCGGCGAAGCGGCCATTAAGGCGGCAATTTATTTTGAGCAATCGGATTATTTATATTTTTTGCATCCGTTAAACAGTCCAGCGGTTTATGCTAAGACGCTGGAAGAGCATAACAGGAATAAGGCGAAATATTTGAAGTAATTAGTTCCTTTTTGTGGGCACAAAAAGGAACCGAAAAAAGCCCCGCCCGAGCATAAAATTTTGATAAAATCGGATTCACCTCACTAAATTTGCTATCCATAGGCGCTTCGCGCCTCCGGCCATAGCACGCAAATTTTTAACGTTCGGCTCATCGCGATTTTATAACAAAATTTTTGCTATGGGTGGTTAAAGAAAAGGATAGAATAACCATTAGGGTTTATACCCTTGACAAGTATCTGTAGATAAGTAGAATAGACTTATAAATTAAAACAGCCCAAGAAAGCAGGCATCCCATAAGTCCTGCCCAGGCCAGAATAGCTTATAGCGGATCGCTAATAGCTAATCGTAATGCGCCTGGAAAAGGGCGCTTTTAAATTTCTTCCCCCATTAGAAAATGAGGGGATAAAGATTTATGTTAACTAAACCACAAAAACAAAATTTAGTTAAAGACTTAGCCGAGCGCTTGGCAAAAATCAAGGCGGCGGTTTTTGCCGACTACACTGGCTTGAGCGTGGCCAAAATGACTGATTTGCGAAAGAAATTAAGAGAGCAGGGAATTGAAATGAAAGTAGCCAAAAAAACCCTGATTGATTTGGCAATAAAAGAAGTAAATATCGAAAATGTTAATATTAAAAAAATGGCCGGACAGGTGGCGTTGATTATGGGATATGGGGATGAAATTTCTCCGGCGAAAATTTTATATAATTTTGCCAAAACTGGAGAAAAAATTAAAATTTTGGGTGGTGTTCTGGAGAATAAATTTATTGATGCCTCAGGCGTGCTGGGACTGGCCAAATTGCCGTCCAAGCAGGAATTGCTGGCCAAAGCAGTCGGTTCAATCGCCGCGCCGTTGGCGGGCCTGGTCAATGTTTTGCAGGGAAATTTAAGAAATTTAGTTTACGTATTATCGCAAATAAAACAATAACAGCTCGGGTTATTATTGAGAAAAAACGCGGTCGGCTGATAACGGTAAAATACACCTTGTTGTCTGCCGCCGTTCGTGTCTCGTCGTCTCTTCGGGTTTTCGCTAATAAAGCGGCGGAGACGACTGCGACACGTTTTTCTCAATAAAACCCTCGCTTTATTAACTAAAAATGTCAGAAGAAAAAAATATAATAGAGGTCCCAGCCAAATTTAAAGATTTGGTAAAACAGATTGAAGAATTGTCTGTTTTGGATTTAGCCGAATTAGTTAAGGTTTTGGAAGGAAAATTCGGCGTTTCCGCCGCCGCTCCAGTAGCGGCAGCCACAACTTCCGTTTCCGCTGAAGCTACGGCGGACAAGGAAGAAAAAACCAGTTTTAACGTAGAGCTAAAAGCGAGCGGCAGCCAGAAAATAAATGTTATTAAGGTTATCCGCGAAGTGACCAGCCTTGGTTTGAAAGAGGCAAAAGATTTGGTAGACGGTGCGCCAAAAATGGTAAAAGAAGGAGTAAAAAAAGAAGAAGCTGAAGAGATGAAGAAAAAATTGGAAGCAGCCGGCGCGACCGTAGAATTGAAGTAGAGCAGAAGCAGTTAGCGCAAAAACCCCCGCCTAAAGCGGGGGTTTTAAGAAAGCAAATCTATTAAGTCTTGTTTGTTCGAAGCATTAAGCCATAGATTAGCTCAGTATCTCTTCCAAATTTATCGGCGGAGTTATAAAACTTTTTTTAATATCGGCAAGCGGCAAGGGCGACTCTTCCGGGACTATTTCCATAAGCAGGGCGCTGAATGGCGACACCTTTTTCTCTTCGCGCAAGGTTTTATTTATTTGGTCTGAAATCAGCTCTATTTTAGGAAAACTAAATAATTGTTTAAATCCAGACGGATTAAAAAAATCAAAAAGGGCAGGGGTAGCGAAGAAAAGTTTGTCATTGGGCCCGATATTGCCGGAAATCACGCTTTGAAAAGTTTTGGCCGGATGGGGTTTATCGGGCGAGGGAATAATTTTTTTTGTAATATTGGTTATGCTTTCTTCGCGGCACAAAAATGCCTGCGCCCGGCCGCTTTGGGAAAGAAAAATATCTTTTTCCTTATTAATAACCGCGCAGATAAAATGAAGCTTTCCCAGCCAGCCCAGATTGCCCTGATTGGCAAAATCATTTAAAGCCTGATTGGCTTTTTTTAAACTCGTTTCCAGAGATTCCAGCGGCCCGCGGTGCGGCTGGCAGTAATACTCGCGCTTTATCAGAGAGCTTAACAAGCTGATTAGGTGGTCGGAATCATCGTTGGCGGCGAGTTCGGAGACCATGTATAAATTTCCCAGAGAAGCTTCTTCAATGTTCTCGGGCTCATAGCTGAAAATATCGCAAACCGTCTTTTTGTTTTTTCCGCCCTTAATCAAAATTTCTTCGGTTTTAATCATAGTATGCGGATATTATATCATTTTTTAATATATTAATAAACCCCTTTACCCCCACACCTAATTTAGCAACGCCTTCGGTATTTTAGCGGTTAAGACGAAGTAGCTTCGCGCTACATTGGTGGAATTTGAAAATATGTGCCAGATTAGGTGAGGGGGTTTACACTATCGTCAAAAAATACTAATCTTTAAATATACAATATACAAATGGTAAAGGGGTCTCGGGAGGGGCCTTATTAATATATGCCCGAACAAATATTGGAACATTTATTTGAGTCGCCGGTTAAGCTTAAGCTGCTGAAGCTTTTTTTGCGCAATCCGCAAAAGCACTTTTTGCTGGCCGAGATTGTCAAAAGAACGCAAGCAAACAAAAGAATTGTCAGGAGACAATTAAGGGGTCTGGAAACCATCGGTCTGCTGCAGCAAAAAAAAGTTAAGGGCAACAGAAAAAAACAGATCAAAGGCGGTTTATATTTTTCCGTTAATCCGAATTTTGATTTCTATAACGAGTTGCAGATCCTGATTTTAAAATCGAGCCCGACCTCCAAAGGGAAAATGCTTAAAAAAATTTTGCGGCTCGGCCGGATAAAAATGGCTTTAATTGCCGGAGTGTTTTTAAACGCCAGCAATTACCGGGTTGATTTGTTTATTGTGGGCGACAACATTTCTCACAAGCGCCTGATGAATTTTTTGGCTGAAATGGAATCCGAAGTGGGCAAAGAAATTGAATACGCGGCCATGGACACCAAAGAGTTTGATTATCGCTATCACATGTTTGACCGATTCGTGCGCGATATTTTGGAAAAACCGCACGAGAAGTTGATAAATAAAATAAGATTTATTGAGTAAAGTTATTGATATCGTAAGTTGATAAATTTGGGGTGGTTAGTCCCGATTTTGTTCAAATCTTCGATTTGATAACAAAATCGCGGATCCTCGAAAAATATATAAATCGGAGATTTATTATTTTTCGGGACTCAGCTTGCCCCGTTAGATTTTTGGGCACATAGGCTCAGTTGGCAGAGCGTTCCGTTCATTCACCTCGTTAAATTTATGGGTGATTAGCTCAGCTGGTAGAGTCCCGAAAAATTCGAATGAATTTTTCGAGGATCCTCGATTTTTCTATCCCGCTTCGCGAGATGAAAAATCGGGACGTTGCATTCATACTTGCCCCGCACCTTTTATGGGTGTATAGCTCAGCGGTAGAGCGTTCGCTTCACATGCGAAAGGTCGAAGGTTCGAGACCTTCTACACCCACAGTAAAAAGGTGCGGGGTTGCACGCCGTTCGCTGGTTCGAGACCAGCATCACCCACAATTTATTTAACGGGGCAAGTTGCGGGGGTCACAGGTTCAAATCCTGTACCACCCACCAAAACCTGACTTTCCGATTTTTTGGAAGCCATTTCGTGGGCGGCGCAGAGCGCCGCCCATTGATTTTGTGGCTCGCCGCGCACGGCGCGGCTCGCCAAGCGGAGGTTCGAAATCCCTTACGTTTTTTTTATATTTGCTTTGCCCAAAAAAGAATTTTTGCTTTCTTTTAAAATATGATACAATAAAATCGTACTCAACGAACCAACGAATTTTTTAATGGCCGTCTTTGGGCAATCCAATTCGTTGGGTTGAGTACACCAAGGGCGGCCATTTAAGTTTTAATAATCTAACCAAAAAATAATATGCAAAAATTCTTTTTGTACGCCCGCAAGTCCACGGATATTGAAGACAAACAAATTTTGAGCATTGAAGCGCAACTAACAGAATTGCGCGCCCTTGCCAAACAAAATAATTTAGATATTGTTGAGGAGTTTATAGAAAAACAATCTGCCAAAATTCCGGGCAGACAAATTTTCAACACTATGATGAAAAAAATTGAGAACGGAGAAGCCAACGGAATTTTGGCATGGCACCCCGACAGATTGGCGCGCAATTCTGTGGACGGTGGAAAGATTATTTATCTCATTGATTGCGGGCGTATTGTGGCGTTGAAGTTTCCGCAGTTTTGGTTTGAGCCAACGCCGCAAGGAAAATTTATGTTGAATATCGCTTTTGGGCAAAGCAAATACTACATTGATTCGTTAAGCGAAAATGTCCGTAGAGGATTACGCCAAAAAGTTAGGCGAGGAGAATATCCGGGACCGGCCCCAATCGGATATATCAACGACCCAAGAACAAAAACTGTTATTGTGGATAGAAAAAAAGCGAAAATTATCAAACAAACTTTTCAACTTTACGCACAAAATAATTCTTGCCTTGAAGATATCGCTAACTTTTTGGCGCAAAATGGAATATTTCGAAGAAGCGGAAAAATTTGGCATAAAGACAGAGTAAAATATCTTCTCTCTAATCCTTCTTACTACGGACATTTTCGCTATGCCAAAGAAGTTTATGAAGGCAAACATGAACCAATCATCACAAAGAAACTTTTTGATAAGGTGCAGGAGGTTTTGAAACAAAGAGGAAGGCCAAGACATAAATCAATCATTGAACCGCAAACTTTCTGCGGCTTATTACGGTGTGGCACTTGCGGCATGATGATAACCGGCGAATACAGGGTTAAGAAACAGAAAAACGGCAATGTCCACGATTATATTTATTATCATTGCACGAAAAAATCTAAAATGATGAAATGTCCCGAACCCTGTATTCGCCAAGAAGAATTAGACAAACAAATTTCCTCTCTGCTTCAAAAAGTTTCTTTGCGTCCGGATTGGGCGGAAAAACTTTTAGAGATGTTAGAAAATGACAAAACAAAATCCGCCCAATCCGTTTCTACTTTTGTTCAAGAAAGTGAAAATAAAATCAAAGTTATCAATATCAAACTCCAGCGACTTTTAGACGGTTATTTAGAGCAGGATATTGAACGAGAAATTTATAGAACTGAAAAAGCAAAATTACTTTCCGAAAAGAAGTCGCTGGAAGAACAAAACATCAAACTTGAACAAAAGCAGAATGATTGGGTCGAACCGATGGAACAGTGGCTAAATTACGCTCAAACACTGGAAAAAATCGCAAAAGATAACGACCTTTTTTGTAAAAAAGTCGCTGCCAAAGAAATCTTTGGCTCGAACCTCTTTTTGGCGAGCCGCGCCGCGCGCGGCGAGCCGCAAAATCAATGGACGGCGCTCTGCGCCGCCCATTGGTTTTCCGCTTCATTTTCCCCTTCGCTCGGCCCGCCTCGACGGGCCTCGCGGCCTGACAAAAAGAGGTTCGACCCAAAAACTTCTTTGGCTGCAACCTTTTTCTCTAAAAGGTCGC
>JAHIST010000035.1 GCA_018818145.1 Patescibacteria group bacterium | reverse complement strand
CTGAGGCGAGCGTAGCGAGCCGAAGAATCTAAATGATTAGATTCTTCGCTACGGTTAGCTTCGCTAACCCCCGTTCAGAATGACAATCGAAGGAGTCGGTTTGGGAAATCCCCGCCGCTCCGTCGGCGGGGTAGTTTAATAATGTCCATATTTTATTAATTAATAGTATAGCAAAAAAGTATTAAAAAGTTATCCACTGCGTGGTAAAAAGTTCTAACGCTCCATACGGGTATAAAAAATAACCGGCTTAACCAAGCGGTTATTCAATCGCTGCGGAAGGGCAGGGATTTGAACCCTGGAGAGGCTTGCGCCCCTACGGCTTTTTCTCGACCCCGTAAGAAAGCGGTGTATATTGAAAATAGCTCGAACGGAATTCTTCCCTCGCCCGCCTGCGGCGGGCTCGGGTCGAGAAGGCGGAAAATTAATGCGGCTCCGCCGCGAACATTGACAATTTCAAGTTTTTCTTTGGCGGCAAATTCTCTTAAATCTCTGTTTTACGGTAATAACACAATGAGACAAAACAATTTTTCAAGATGGCATTATTTGAATACTTTGTTTACTTCTTGACAGGTATATTCTTGATCGATACACCCGCCACACACCTTATTTATATAGACAAAATTTTCTCCGTCCTTATAAAAGTATTCTCCATATTCTTCTCCGCCGCAGTCACCGCTTCCTCCTGCCCCTTTAAATAAAACGTAGTCATTGTTTATTTCTGATAATTCAAAAATAGGGTAGGAAAACTGATTGCTTGGTGATTTAGTTAGATTATTTTTTTCAATGTTATATGAAAAAATTGCTCCTTCCAGACCTATATTTGACCACGGCATAAAGACAAAATAATTTGAGGTCAAACAAGCTTTCATTTGATGGAGTTCGGGATAATCTGCATAAAATTTATCGCCGCTAATATCAATTCCTTCTTGATATTCTTTTGGATATTTTGTCTTGTACAATTCAACTGCCTTGCTAAACCATTCTTCTTTTTCAAAATCGCTTATCGCCCCGCATCGATTAGTTGTCTGATTAGGTATTTGAGTAGAGGCTGTTTTATACTGGTCGAGTTGAGTTCGCAGAAAAGTAATCTCATTATTAAGTATTGCTTGTTTTCTGCCCACCCACCAATAAATTCCACAGCCAACTATTACTGCAGTTAAAATAACGGCAATTATTATTGGAAGAAACGTGAAATATTTTTTGGGAGGGGAGTTAAATTGATTTATTTCTTGTTCCATAAAATTATGATTAAAAAATTATTTGAATTGATGAAAAAATTTCTTTTGCCCTTACAAAATAAAGTTCGAGCCGATTTATTTTCAGGTTCTTTGGCAGTTTGGAATGTTCGCGGCGGAGCCGCATTAATTTTCCGCCTTCTCGACCCGAGCCCGCCGCAGGCGGGCGAGGGAAGAATTCCGTTCGAGCTATTTTCAATATACACCGCCAGTTGGAAATTCGCAAGCCAGAGCAAGCCGCCTCGCTTCGCTCGGCGGCCAATTTGTATTCATTTTTGGGCGAAAAGGAAAAGGATTTATCAATGAAGGGCAAAAGAAATTTTTTATCAATTTTAATCAAACAAGCACATGAAATATATAATTTATGCAAGAAAATCTACAGAAAGTGAAGAACGACAAGTCATGTCTATTGAGTCCCAGATTTCTGAATTAAATGAATTTGCCGCCAAAGAAAAACTTGAAATTGTTGCTTCGCTTTGCGAAGCCCAAACTGCCAAAGAACCTGGGCGAATGAAATTCGCCGAAATGTTGTCATTTCTGGAAGAAGGAAAGGCAGACGGAATACTTTCTTGGAATCCAGATCGTCTCGCCCGAAATTCCATAGACGGAGGACAGATTATTTATCTGCTGGACACAGGAAAAATAAAAGATTTGAAATTTCCAACCTTCTGGTTTGAAAATACTCCACAAGGCAAATTTATGCTGAACATTGCTTTTGGGCAAAGCAAATACTATGTAGACAATCTTTCTCAAAACATCAAGCGTGGACATAGAGCTAAACTTCGTAAAGGAATTTGGCCTAGCTTTGCCCCTCTTGGTTATTCAAACAATCATAGAACGCGCGACATTGATGTTGATACAGAAAAAGCTCCACTAGTCCAAAAAGGTTTTGAGCTTTACTCGACTGGAAAATATACCTTGAAGCAAATAGCCAAAATTTGGAAAGATTTAGGACTGCGGAGCTACAAAGACAATGTTCTAGCAGTTTCCTGTGTCCAAAGAATATTGAAAAACACTTTCTACTATGGAATTTTTGAGTTCAAAGGCGAGACATATCAAGGTTCGCACGAGCCGTTAATCTCAAAGAAACTTTTTGATAAATGTCAGGAAGTGATGAAAGATCGCGGACATATCAAAACAAGAATTGCAGAAAACACTTTTCCATTTCGAGGACTGCTAACTTGCGGGGAGTGTAGTTGCGCAATTACTGCCGAAACTCAAAAAGGGCACAATTACTATCGCTGTACAAAAAAGAAAGCTATTTGTAATCAAAAATATGTCCGCGAGGAAGTATTGACCGAGCAAATCAAAAATTTCCTTCAAAAAGTTTCTTTGCCGAGCCAAGACACTGAAAAGGTTTTGCGCGAGCTTGATAAGGACGAGCAGAAAGCAAGAGAAGATAGCAAGACAATCATGCAAAATCTAAAATCCGAGTTAACCGATATTGAAACAAGGTTAGACAAATTGCTTTCTGCTTACCTTGATGAAGTAATTACGTCAGAAGAATATACCGCGCAAAAACAAAAAATGCTCGACCATAGAGTAGAACTGAAAGAGAAAATTCACGAAATTGAGAACAAAGGAGTGTCTTGGCTCGAACCGGCTCGTGTGTGGGTAAAATCTTTAAATCAAGCAGAGAAACTGCTTTCGTCTGGGGACAAGTCAGAAATGACAACATTTCTAAAACAAATCGGCTCGAACCATATTTTGTTTGATAAATCCTTTTCGTTCTCGCCCAAAAATGAATACAAATTGGCCGCCGAGCGAAGCGAGGCGGCTTGCTCTGGCTTGCGAATTTCCAACTGGCGGAGGGTAGAGGATTTGAACCTCTGAAGGGATTACTCCCTTACCGCATTTCGAGTGCGGCCCATTCGTCCGCTCTGGCAACCCTCCGTTTTTCAACGGGGCGAGGCCGCTTTTGACCCTACGGGGCATCACCCGCAGGGTGACAACCGCTCAGCCACCCTTCCTTTTTAAAATTT
>JAHIST010000034.1 GCA_018818145.1 Patescibacteria group bacterium | reverse complement strand
GAGATATGGCAATTTCTCTGTATGAATAACCCCTGTTCAATAGGATGGAGAGTTCCAGCCTATCTGGCTTTGAAAAGTGCGTGTACTTCATATGTATTTATTATACCTGAAGTGGTGCACTTCAAAGTTAAGTTTACACAGGAATGAACGTATCTTTAACTTTTTATTAAAATTAATCTTCTCGCCCATAGCAAAAATGACGCAAAGCGTCATCCTGAGGACCCCGCAATTGCGGGGGACGAAGGATCCCCGACTTTATGTCGGCTCGCATTCGCGAGAGATCCTTCTCCGCCTTCGGCGGCTCAGGACGACCCTTCGGGTCGATTTTATGCTAGGGCGCAGTCTTTTGATTACTTTTCTGCTGCCAGAAAAGTAACATAATATTTATGCAAATTCAACACAACCAAACCCTCTGGCTTAACTTAGCCAATCCGGAAAACAAAGATTTAGTTTTTTTACAGGACGAACTGAAAATCAGCCCAGCGGTGCAAAAAGAATTACTAGGTTTCAACAAGCGCCCCAAAGTTGAAGAATACGACAATTATCTGTTTTTAGTCCTGCATTTTCCGGTGTTTCATGAAGGCACCCGCCAGACCGTGCCGACAGAACTTGATTTTATTGTCACCCAAAACCGAGTTATCACTATTTATCAAAACACCAATCCCTCGCTTGAAAAATTTTTTGATGAGGTAAAAAATAACAATGATTTGCAGGCCAATTATTTTAGAAGTCCGGCTTATCTGCTTTTTTGTATATTAGACAGATTAGTTGATTCCTGCCTGCCGATGCTTGACCATATCCACGAAAAAATAGAAGTCATTGAACAAGCCGTGTTTAAGGGGAAGGAAAAAGAGATGCTAAAAGAAATCGCTATTGTTAAACGCGACATTATTGATTTTCGCCGGACAATCAAACCCCAGCGCCTCGTCTTGGAACTCCTGGGAAAAAAGATTAACCGTTTTTTTAAACAGGCTTTTGATTTTATCGCCCAAGAAGTCATCGGCTCGGAAGTCCGCGTCTGGAATATTTTAGAAAACCACAAAGAATTGATTGAGGCAATAGAAAAAACCAACGAAGGCCTGCTGTCTTTCCAGATTAACCGCGTCATGCACACGCTGACCTTTTTTTCCATAATTTTATTTTCTTTGACATTTATTGCCAGCTTCTTTAGCATGCAAATGGTCAAAAATTTGCTCATCGGTCATCCTTTCGGGCTTTGGATAATTATGGGTATTATGCTGGCCGATGTCTTATTAATAACGATTTTGTTTAAGAGGAAGAGATGGATGTGATTTTTGCCCATTCGGGCAAAAATCACATCCATCCCGAGTCCCGCATAGCGGGACGAAGGATCCCGTTATATTACAGCCTATCACGGGATTGCTTCGCCCCCGCCCCGCAAATGCGGGGCGGGACTCGCAATGACAAAATGCCAATCAGACTCTACAACACACTCTCAAGAACTAAAGAAGTTTTTAAGCCGCTTCATAAAAAGAAAGTGGGTTTTTATGCCTGCGGGCCAACGGTTTACTGGCACGCCCATTTGGGTAATCTGCGCACCTATATTTTTGAAGATATTTTGCGGCGCGCTTTGGAATATAACGGATACAAAGTAAAGCATGTAATGAATTTTACCGATGTCGGACATCTGACTTCCGACGACGACATTGGCGAGGACAAAATGGAAAAAGGCGCCCGGCGCGAAAGCAAGACTGTCAAAGAAATCGCTGCTTTCTATATTGCCGCTTTTAAAAATGACCTGCGGGCTTTAAATATTGAAAAGCCGACAATTTTCGCCAAAGCCACCGAGCACATCAAAGAGCAGATAAATCTGGTGAAAATTTTGGAGAAAAAAGATTTCACTTATAAGATAACGGACGGAATTTATTTTGACACCGCTAAACTGCCCGATTACGGCCGTCTGGCGCGCCTGAAATTAGAAGGGCAAAGGGCCGGCGCGCGAGTGGCGCAGGCGGAAGGAAAAAAGAATCCGGCTGACTTTGCGGTCTGGAAATTCGCGCCCAAAGGAACCAAAAGACAGCAAGAATGGAATTCCCCTTGGGGCAAAGGATTTCCCGGCTGGCATCTGGAATGCTCCGCTATGTCGCAAAAATATCTGGGAGAACAATTTGATATTCACGCGGGCGCCAATGACTTAATCCCGATTCATCATACCAACGAAATCGCCCAGTCGCAGGCCGCCTACGGCTGCATTCCGGCCCACTACTGGTTGCACGGCGAATTTTTGCTGATTGACGGAAATAAAATGGCTAAATCTCTGGAAAACTTTATGACGCTGGAAAAAACTTCCGAGCGCTTCAATCCCCTCGCCTTTCGCTATTTGACCCTAACCGCTCACTACCGTTCCCAGCTGAATTTGACCTGGGACTCTATGGAAGCCGCCCAAATCGCCCTGAATAATCTTTCCGACAAAATGCGCGAGCTGGCCATGGCACCCGCCCACGACTGGTGGCTGGCAAAATTAACGCTGGCTTTGGGTCTGGCCAACAAGGAAAAACAGAAAATTTCAAAAAAAATAAAAAAATATCAGGAAGATTTTTTGCAGGCCGTAAACGACGACTTAGACATGCCAAAAGCGCTAAGTATTATTTGGCCCATGATGGAAGACGCCGCAATTTGCGCCCCAGCTAAAAAAGAATTGCTTTTAGAATTTGATAAAGTGCTGGGGCTGGGTCTGTCCGATATTAAATCAACCGAGACGCCAGCCGAAATACAAAAACTCGTCCGCCAGCGCGAACAATTCCGCCAACAAAAACACTTCATCCAGGCCGATGTCATCCGGGCCAGAATTGAAAAAGCCGGCTGGTTGATTGAAGACACGAACGAGGGGCCAAAGATAAAAAGGAAAAATTAATATTTACGAATATTCAAGAAGGGGGGCTTGGCATATTATAATGCCAAGTTTTTCTTTTAATTATCCACTGCTAATCCCCTTTTTTTGCCCAAATCTCGCCTTGCCAGGTAGTGAAAATTCGGTCAAAATTAAATAGTCGCAAAGCGACAGCCGAATTTCTACTACCTGGCTTGCCAGACAAAATGACAATGATATACTAAATTAACAATTCCCTCCTTTTTAAAGGAGGGTTAGGCCCGCTTCGCCAAAGCGATAGCGAGGCGAGGAGGATTTTATAATAGTTAATAAGTCCCCCTCAATCCCCCTTTGCAAAGGGGGAAGAAAAACTATGCCGTCCAAAAATGACCTGCCCGACAAACTTCCTCCCCAAAACACTGAAGCCGAGCAATCTGTGCTTGGCTGTTTGATGTTGGACAAAAACGCCATCATCCGCGTGGCGGATATTTTGCGCCCCGGCGATTTTTACCGTCAGGTCCATAATGATATTTTCGCGGCGATGATTGAACTATACGAAAAAGGCGAGCCGATTGATTTACTTAGCTTGAACAATCGCCTTGAAGAGCTGGGAAAACTGGAGGGCGTGGGCGGTCCGGCTTATTTGGCAACTCTGGTAAATACCGTCCCCACCGCCGCCCATGTTTTGCACTACGCCAAAATCGTGCACCATAAAAAAGTCCTGCGCGACCTGATAGAGGCGGCCGAGCACATCACCCGGCTTGGCTTCAGAGAAGAGGAAACTATAGAAAGGATACTGGATGAAGCGGAACAAAGAATTTTCAGCATTTCGCAAAAAACGCTGACCCAGGAATTTTTGCCGGTCAAAAATGCGCTGGAAGAAGCTTTTGAAAGAATTGACAAGCTCCACAAGGGCGACGGCGCTCTGCGCGGCGTGCCAACCGGTTTTATTGAACTGGATAATATTCTAGCCGGCCTGCAAAAATCCGATCTGATAATTTTGGCGGCCAGGCCCTCCTTGGGCAAAACGGCACTAGCCATGGATATCGCCCGCCAAGTGGCGCTCAAAGGAAAAGTGCCGGTGGGCATCTTTTCGCTGGAGATGTCCAAACACGATGTGGTTGACCGGTTAATCGCGTCGCAGGCCGGCATTGATTTGTGGAAACTGCGTACCGGCCGGTTGTCTTCGGATGGCCTTGATAATGACTTTATCAGGATTCAGGAAGCCATGGCCACGCTGTCGGAGGCGCCGATTTTCATAGATGACGCCGCCGCGCCAACCGTGCTGCAGATGCGCACAATGGGCCGACGCCTTCAGGCCGAGCACGGTCTGGGACTTATTATTGTTGACTATTTACAATTAATAATGCCCCATACTCATTATGACAGCATGGTTCAGCAGGTTACCGAAATTTCCCGCTCCCTCAAAGGTTTGGCGCGCGAGCTTGAGGTGCCGGTTTTGGCGCTTTCACAGCTATCGCGAGCGGTTGAGGGCCGGCCCGACCAAATTCCCCGCTTGGCCGACTTGCGCGAATCCGGCTCAATTGAGCAGGACGCCGATGTGGTGCTGTTTATTTACCGCGAAGATAAAGCTAAAAAAGACTCTTCGCGTCCCAATCTCGCCGACATTATCATTTCCAAACACCGCAACGGACCGCTGGGCAAAGTAGAATTATATTTTAACGACTCACAGGTGAGTTTTAAAAGCCTGGAAAGACACTTCGGGGAATAAAATAAAATGAAAAATGTAAAAATTAAAATGAAAAATGACATTGCAAAATGTTGAAATAAGTCGCGCTCGCCTCGCTAAAGCTATGGCAAAGCGGGCGTAGCGCGACACTTAAATTTTACATTTTGATATTTTATTTTTTAATTTAACTGATTAAGCCACAATTATCACAATGCTCCCGCCACCTCTTAAAGCTTTAATTGACCATTTCAGTAGGCTCCCCGGCCTTGGCCAACGTTCCGCCACGCGGCTGGCTTTTTATCTGCTCAATCAACCCGAAAGAGACTTGCATGATTTGGCGCAGACGCTCAAAGATTTGAAAACCCGAACCAAGGTTTGTCCGCGCTGTTTCAACCTCACTTCTGATTCAACTCTTTGCGCTATTTGCGCTGACCAAAAACGCCAGCAAAATTTAATTTGCGCGGTAGAGGATATTTTGGATATTATCCCAATTGAGCGCACGCGCCAATTTAGCGGCGTCTATCATGTTTTGGGCGGCTTGATTTCGCCTATTGAAGGTTTAACACCAGACAAACTCCACATCAAAGAATTAATCGCGCGAATAAAACAGCTGACCGCCAAACAAGACAGCCGACCAATAGAAATCATCTTGGCGTTCAATCCTACCACCGAAGGCGACACGACGGCGCTATATCTTGAACGGCTTCTAAAACCCCTAAATGTCAAAATTACAAAATTAAATCGCGGCCTTGCCACGGGCAGTGATTTGGAGTATGCTGACGAAACGACGTTGGTCAATGCACTAAAATTCAGGCATTAATAATCTGCTAAAAGGACGAATAAATCATTACGCCAAGCCCCCGCCGAGGAAACTCGAAGGGGGCTTTTTTGCATACGAATTCCGCCCATACGAATTTTAAATCCGCATTCTTAAATCTTAATTCTTAAATCGTAAATCTACAATATTTAATCCCTCCGAATAAACACCCACGCTGCCAAACAACTGCCTAAAAATGTTTTGCACAACCAAAAACAGCCCCGCCCTTCGCGAAGGGCGGGGCTGCCCGGTACAATAATAAACACGCTTATCTCCTGCTTTCTTCCTGCGGTTCTTGCTCCGGAATCGGCAGCTGCGAAGGCTGCTGCGCTATTGCCGGCTTCCCGGCCCTCAGATTATCCAGAATAGTTTTGACATCTTGATTGTCGGGATTAAGCTCGGCTATTTTTTCAAACTGCTCAATGGCTTTGGCCTTATCGCCCTGCTTGTCATAAATCAAGCCTAGAAAATAGCGAGCGTTTGAATAATTAGTATCAAGCATCACTGCTCTTTCAAATTCTGTTCTGGCTAAATCAAGGCTGGGCTGTTTGTAATAAAGCAGGCCCAGCTGAAAGGCAACTCCGATGTCTTGCGGATATATATCTCTGGTTTCTTTCATTTTAGCAATTGCTTCGTCAAGCATTCCTTCTCGGTCATACACCAGCGACAGCTGGAAAATCGCCGGAGCGTAATCGGGCTTAAGCTCAACCGATTTGCTTAAAGCTTCTTCTCCCTTCTTTAAATATTCATTCATTTTCGCCTGCTTCTCTTGGTCCTGGCCGGCGGTATAAGAAAGCAAATCAGCGGCCAAAACATAAGCGCGGCCCAGCTCCAGATAATAGAAGGGATTATTGGGTTCCAGTTTTATCGCTCCTTCATAAGAATCAAAAGCCCACTGGTCGGCTCCATTGGTGTAGGGCATCACCGCCCGATAGATAGCCGCGCGCTGCACCCAGTTGTCAACATTAAGCGACGCCAAATCGGTTGTGCGCTTGGCAATGTTAATAGCCACGGCGCTGTAGTTCTGAATCAAAGAATCGCGGCCTACCGACTGGGGCTTGGAAAATTCTTCATTAACTCGCAACAGGGCGATTTGCGAAAACGTCCGCAAATATAAATCATTGTAGGGATTGAGCAGCACTGCCTTGGAAACAGCTGCGGAGCCGTTTTCAAGATCATTTTTCTGGGAAACCAGAAGCGACCCGCGCTGGTACAAAACATCGGCATAATAATAAGTGCCGCCAAGATAAAAAGCGCTGATGGACACAACCAGAACAATCACAAAAGAAAAAGACAGAATTGACGCCATTGGAGAATTACGGTCAAATCCGACAGAAATAACTTCCTCTTTAAAATCCTCTTCTGTTTTGCCGACTGGCACCAAAGTTTTCAAAGTCAGCAAAGCCAAAGCCATTGTCAGCCAAAAAACGAACTCCAGGGTGAAATTACCCGCGTATAGAAATTGTAAAAAGGCCAACAAAAACCAGGCTGAAAACAGGCCCAAGGCCAGCGCCCAGTTTTTCCCGCGGCGACGGATTAAGATGACAAATCCATAGACAGCAAAACCGGCTAAAATCAAAATCCAAGTCGCAAAACCAAATAAGCCCAAAGTGGCCGGCTGGCTTAACATTTTAGAAAAGCCCTGGTTAAATCTGACATTCCAAAAATCCGTCTGGTTCAAAACCGGAGAACGATACAATCCGTAATCATAAGAATAGCTGCCCGGTCCGGTTCCGAAAAATAAATTATTTTTAATCACCTGCTTATTAATATCTATGCTGGCGCTCAAAGACGGCGAAACTTCAGTCGGCACATTAAGCCAGGTGGAGAAAACGGTTAATCTGGTAAGCAGCATCAGCACGGCAAAAGCCAACACTACCATTGGCAGAATTAAACGGTATTGGCTCATCTGCTCGCGATTAATAATTCCCAAAGCAATTATTATTATTGCCGCAATCGCCAGAGCCCACCAGACATTGGGGAAGTTTATCGCCAAAATAGCAAAAAGGAAAAAGATAGCGGCGGCGCCGTGAAAAAACTGCCGCCATCTTGCCAAATTCGTTTCTGCAAATAAAACTGCGCTTAAAACCAAAAGCGCGGCTAAAAATATTTCCAGCGAATTGGCAGAGCCAATTGTGTTAAAACTGAAAACTTCGGTAAAATCCCAAGAAAAAATAAATTTGCCGGCCAATTGCATCAGCCCGAAAATTCCAGCCAATATACCGGACAAGGTTAAAGAAAAAACCAAACCGGAAATTTCTTCCACCTTTTTGAAATTATTGACAACAACAAAAAAGATGATGGCAAACCCCAAAAGAGCAAAAAATGATTCTGAAACAGTGCCGCCAAAACCGACTAAGCCCTGATAAAGATTTTTTGACAAAAGAACGCTGACCAGACAGAAAACGAGAAAAAGGATGATACCGATATTCAATAAACTTTTGCGAATTTCAACTTTTCCTTGGGCAATCATTTTACCCAGCCAGGCTATCAAAAAAATCAAACTAAAAGCAATTAAAAGCAGCTGCTTATTTAATTCAACCACGCTGGCGTTAAAAGGCAGAAAGAACAAGGGGGTCAAAAAAACAAAAAGATACAACCCCCACTTAATAATCAGACTGCAAAGAATTGCGATTTTGGAATCTTTATCCATCGCCGATACTTTTGACTGCCCAAACCCATTGTTGTTTTAAAATAATGGGCAAAAGAGGACAAAAGTTTGTTTAATAATAACTAAAAACGCCGTGAGTTTGCCTCCGGTTTACTGCGCCTTTATTATACCAAAATAAAGAAGGGCCAACAAGTATCTTATCCACAGCGTAAAAACCGCCCTCATTCGGGCGGTTTTTACGCAAATAATTATATTCTAACTTTACCCCCACACCAGAAAGCTCCGTTCTTTTAAGGCTGAGATGATGGATTTTAAAAACCAAAATTCTTTTAAATGCCACGGCCTTCAGGCCGTGGTGTGGGGATTTACTTTATAGTCTCAATCTCAACTAAACTAAAGGGCTGACGGTGTCCCCGCTTTACATGATAACGCTTCTTGGACTTATATTTAAAAACTATCACTTTGTCCGCGCGGTCTTGCTTTAAAATTTTGCCGGTCACTTTCGCGCCCTCAACTCTCGGCTGGCCGATTTTGACGTCTTTATCGTCGGCCACTAACAAAACATCGTCAAAATTGATGCTGCCTCCTTCTTTACCGTCTAACTTCTCTATTCTGATTTTTTTACCAGGCGAAACTTTATATTGTTTCCCTCCTGTTTTAATTATTGCTAATTCCATAAATTTTCTAATAAAAAATACCTTTTTGAGGCTTTATTAGTATAACAAATGACCGTTTTTTGTCAAATCTATAATTCTTCCCCGTGCGCCGGTCCCTCAATCTGCACGGGCTCAATCTCTCCCGCTTTGCCGGTGATTTTGAAAACATCTTTGTCAATTTTGCCAAACTCTTTGTAGGCGCGGTTGTACATATTAACCGTTGTGCCAAGATTGTTGCCGAGTTTTTGCAGATAGTCCTCATAGCTCATCAGATGTTTTTGCAGCATTTCAACGTATTTGCGTATTTCCTTGGCCGACTCTTCAATTTGCAAAGCGCGCAGACCCTGCATGACTGTTTGCAAATAGGCAAAAAACGAGGTCGGCGAAACGATAATCACGTGCCTTTCCTTGAAAGCGTATTCAATCAAATCGCGCGTGTTGACTTTTATCGCTCCAACCTGATTTATCAGCAAATCGTAATAAATTCCTTCGGCCGGAATAAACATAAAAGCAAAATCCATTGTGTTTTCGTTGGGCCTGATGTATTTGGCGGTTTCGTCTATCCGGTTTTTCAAATCAGCCTTGAATTGTTTTTCCAGCTCTTCGCGCCGCTGCGGGTCTTTTTCCTGAACAATGCGGTTATAATTTTCAAGAGAAAATTTTGAGTCAATCGGGATTATTTTATCTTTTACAAACACCGCCGCGTCCACAATGTCGCCGTTTTTAAATTCGTATTGCATCTGATAATTTTTTGGCGGTAAAACGTTTTTTAAAACATTTTCCAGATAATATTCGCCCAGCACCCCGCGGTGTTTGGGGTTTTTCAAAACGTCTTCCAGGCCCTGCAGCTGATCCGCCACGCCCATCACTTGTTTGTTGGTTTCGTCCAGCTTGGTCAGACGCTCGGTTACGTCTCTGATAATTTTAGCGCTTTGAGAAAACTGCTGCTGCATTATTTTCGCCGAATCGCCCATTTTTGTATCTAGGGTTTGCCGAATCTCTTTTAATTGTTCCTGCATCATCACCATCGCCGAATTATCCTGCGGTTTTTCTTCGGGCTTTTTACGCAACAAAAGATAGGCCATTATTGCGATTACGGCAACCGCGATTCCTAAAATAATATAGAGAATTTGGTTCATTAAGATAATTTTAACACTTATTGCGAAATAAACAAATATTGCTATTTTACCTATTCTGCGTTACCATAATACCGCCGTTCGTTATGAATCGGCTCGAGCTAAAAAGCTCGAAACGCTCTTTTTAAAGGAGGTGCCGTTATGGCATCGTCAAACAAAGAAATAAAAGTGGAAGTGGTACGGGGGCCTTCTCGATGGGATTTGCATTTGGCAATCTTTGACTATGAAGAAAAAAAACTGGATAACATTGTTTTCTACCAGCACAAACAAAAACCCATGGTTTTTACATTTAAGGAATTTCTCCTTCCGGACTATCCTGACTTCTTGTTTGGTGCAGCTGAAATACTAATAAATAGAGCCGGCCACTCTCCTTTTGATGAAATTGGAAATAACGAATACTCTTTAAGGATTGACGGTACAATTCAGCAACTTTTTTGGATAGATAATGACAGGCTGAATCCTTTTGTCGCCAGATACAGAGGAAAAAAACCCTACCTTCCTACGCCTTTTATAAGTGGTCATTACGTCACTCGAACAAGAACAGGAAAATTAACCATAAGCGATAAAAGTTGGCTTACGGAACCTTAACTGATGTTTAAGAGCAACATTCAACCATTAGTGGTTATTGTTGCTCTTTTTATTTTTATAAAAGTAAGTATTATAATAAATATTATTAATGAAATCCATTGACTGCTTGTCAGCCCCCACCAGCGCGGGTCGGACAAAACGCCCTGCGAGGCGCGAAGGAAATCAAGGAGGAAACGGAGAAAAGAATAGCTGGCGAGAAATAATAAAAACAATTGACCTGGCATCCCAAAAATCCTCCCCAACCCTCCTTTAAAAAAGGAGGGGGTTCCTCCCTTTGTTAAAGGGAGGTTAGGAGGGATTTTTTGAATTTCATTTCCGAAATCCTCCCTAATCCTCCTTTTCCAAAGGAGGGAAAAAATTATAAACAACCCAAACCCCACCAACGACTCATAAAGCGCCACGGGATGGCGCGCAATGCCGTCGGGCCATAAAATTCCCCAAGGCAAATTAGTTGGCGTGCCGAGATGGTCGTTAATCAAAAAACAGCCAATGCGGCCGATGCCAATGCCAAGCGCGATGGCGGGCGCGATTAAATCAGCGATTTCCCAAAAACTCAATCTTGCTTTTCTAACATACAGCCCGCCAAACAACACTGCCCCAAAAATCCCGCCCCAAAGCATCAAGCCTCCCTGATTAAATTGCCAAAGTAAACTCACATCCGCCAGCCATTCGCCGGGAAACTGTAAAAGAAAAGTTGCGCGGCTACCCAGCCCTGCGCCAAAAAAAATTGCCAAAACCAGCCAAAAAATTTTCTCCGGCGGAATATTTTTTTTCTTGGCACGATAAAGAGCGAAAAGATAGCCGGCCGCGAAAGCCAGCCCGACAAAAAATCCCCAAGTGTAAAGGGTTATTTGGCCGACTACTACACGATCAAAAACAATATAGGGCATTTTTTCTTTTCTTCGCGCATTGGTGAAAAATGGCACAAGGCGTCACCCTGAGGAGCGTAGCGACGAAGGATCTCCGACTTTATGTCGGCTCGCATTCACGAGAGATCCCTCGCGGAGTTTCCCCGTTGAATAGTGGGGCTCGGGATGACCCTACGGGTCAATTTTTGCGCCTTGCGCGCAGTTTTTTCCCTGCCCGCCGATAACCAAAGCTTGATTACTCGGACTTATAATTTTTAGCAAACTCCAGTTCGCTTTAAATTATATATCAGCTAATCATTATCGAGCTTTGGCAGGCGCGGCGCCGCTTTGGAGTTTACCCCGATGAATATCGGGGCTGTCAAAAAAGCGGCAAGAAATTTTTGTACCGCTATCGGGATTCGAACCCGAGTTCCCGCCGTGAGAGGGCGGTGTCCTGGACCAAGCTAGACGATAGCGGCATAATTTCTTTCAATTTATCATAAATTGGCACTAATTTCAAGGATAGACTTGACACTGAACGTTCGTTCAGATAGAATGGTATTGAAAATACCATTCTATCCCGTATTCAAATGCGGGATCCAGAAATTCTGGATTCCCGCTTTCGCGGGAATGACAAAAAACCCATGAGACAAATCTTTTTTAAAAATTCCGACCTGAAAAAAACGGTCGCCAAACTGCGCGATTTTTATTTTCGCCGCAAACGGCTCCCCTCCTACCGCGAACTCGCCAGGCTTTTGGGTTATAAATCCGTCAACGCCGCATGGCAAATCGCCAAAAAATTAATTGCCAAAGATTATCTGGAAAAAGATGATTCCGGCCGGCTTATTCCAAAAAATTTGGCGCACGAACTTAAAGTTTTGGGGACAGTGGAGGCCGGCCTGCCCACCTTGGCCGAGCAGGAAGAAATTGATACTATCTCGCTTGACCAGTATCTGCTCACGCGGCCGGAAAAAAATTATATGCTGCGCGTGACGGGCCGTTCAATGCTTGAAGCCGGCATCTCGCCAAACGACTTGGTGATTGTGGAAGCGGAACGGGAACCAAAAAACGGCGATATTGTCATCGCCGAAGTGGACGGCTCCTGGACCATGAAATATTTCCAGAAAAGAAACCGCGAGATTGTTTTGATTCCGGCCAACAAAGATTATCCGGTAATTTATCCGAAACAGGAATTAAAAATCGGCGGAGTGGTGGTTTCGGTGGTAAAAAAATATTATTAAAAAAGTAAAAGCCCTTTACTTCTAAAGGGCTTTAGAGGCGATGACCGTTGGGGTCATTGCAATTTTTTTTGATAAATGATTTCAGTTTTGCGGGTCGGACGGTTTTGAGAAATTTCACCTGTGCCAAAGGTTTGGGCTCTTCTCCTAGGGCAGGCACGTGCATCGCTTCCTTTTGCCACTCCACCTTCCAGCTTTTCATTAATCTTGGAGGTATCCAAGAAGCTTTCAGGCACTCGTATCCGTTTTGACAATTGTTGCAAGGATCTCGATTGAATGAGAACAAACCAGGCATCCTTTCCAAAATTGCGGCATCGTTCATCATAGATTACCCTCCTTCCACTGTTTAATGAAGTCTCTTAAAAAAAGAACAAAAAGGCCCGCCTCTAGGACGGGGTTTTTTATTACTAGAACAAGTTTCTTGAAATATTCAATTGGATCATCTTAATTTTATTCTACCATCTCTGTCCTTTTAATCAACTACTATTATCCACAACCCTACCCTTCCAGCCATTCTTTATCCTGTCTCACCAAAAGCTCTTTTGCTCTTTCCGGTTCAGCCATTATTTCTTTGACGATTTTTTCCATCCTCATGCTTTGAGACCCCTTAACTAAAACAACGTCGCCTTCCCGCATTAAATCCTGCAGAATTCTGGCCGCCTCTTCCGAACTGGCAAAATGCAAGATTTTATCTTCTGCCATCCCCTCTTTTTCAGCCTGATCGGCTACAAAAATGGAACGCTCCCCCACAATTAAAAGCAAATCAACGCATTTGGCGGCTTTGGCGCCAACTTGACGATGAGCTTCCTCAGTAAAAGCGCCCAGCTCCAGCATATCGCCCAGCGCCGCTATCTTGCGGCCTTTGGTTTTAAATAAAACTTCCAGCGCCGCCAGCGCCGAGCTGGGAGAAGAATTATAAGTATCGTCTATCACCCATGAATTTTTAATTGCCCCAAACAGCCTCAACCTTCCCGGGGGAAGCCGATAATCCTGCAGGGCTTTTGAAATTTCCACTAAATTCATTTTAAAAGTCAAACCGACGGCAATCGCCGCCAAAATCGGACAAATTTGGTGCTCGCCTAAAATCTTTTTCAGCCTGATAGGCACATTGCTGCCCCGATAATCCACTTTAAAGCTAATAAAGGCTTCCTCTAAATTTTCTAAATGCTGCTCCAGATTAAAAACGCGCAAATCGGCTTCTTCGCTAAACCCGTAACCAAAGATTTTGGCTTTGGTCTTAGCAATCATTGCCTTGACTCTTTCGTCGTCAAAATTCAAAACAGCCCAGCCGTCTTTGTCCAGCGATTTTATCAGCGTTGATTTTTCCTGCGCCACCTGTCCGGCTCCTTGAAAAAATTCAACATGAACGGGAATTTCTCCGATGGCCGTAATGACACCCACGCGGCAATGAACAAAACTCACCAGATAGGCAATGTCGCCAATTCTATCGGCGCCCATTTCTAAAACTAAAACTTCGGGATATTTACGCGTATAAAAAATTCCAAAAAAACCCGCCAAGAAAACTTTCAACCAGTGCAAAAAAGACCGCCCGCCTGTTTCCTGGCCCAAAATGGTCAGTGGCACGCCAATTTCGTTATTATAATTTTTTTGATTCCGCCTGACGTTAAACTTATTTTTTAGCACCGCGAAAATTGCTTCTTTTGACGAAGTTTTGCCAACACTGCCGGTCACGCCGACAATCACGGGATTATAACGCCAGAGCGTGGCTTGAGCCAAAATTTTAAGTATAAATAATAATAAATCTCTAATCATAAACAGAAAATAATTCCCAATTACCAATTACCAATTTCCAATCCAGTCCCGCTACGCGGGACTTTATTAAAAATTAGATATTAAACTACCCCGCCGACGGAGCGGCGGGGATTTCCCAAACCGACTCCTTCGATTGTCATTCTGAACGGGGGTTAGCGAAGCTAACCGTAGCGAAGAATCTAATCATTTAGATTCTTCGGCTCGCTACGCTCGCCTCAG
>JAHIST010000033.1 GCA_018818145.1 Patescibacteria group bacterium | reverse complement strand
TCTCGGAACTTTTCATTAATATGGTCAAAGTAGGGGAAGCCAGCGGCAATTTGGAAGAAGTCCTGCGTGTCTTGGCCGACCAGATGAAAAAAGACCACGAGCTGCGTTCGCGGGTGAAAAGCGCCATGATTTATCCGGCCGTTATAGTGGTGGCGATGTTTGGCATTGGCATTATCATGATGCTTACCATTGTCCCGAAACTAAGCGCCATTTTCAAAGAACTAAATACCGAGCTGCCGCTGACCACCAGAATTGTTATCGGTTTCAGCGATTTTTTGACCCAGCATTGGATTCTTACTATTTTGGCAATCGCTATTTTAGTTCTTGGCGCCAGATTTATTTTAAAAACCAAAAAAGGCAAAAATTCATTTGACTGGCTGTTAATCAAATCGCCAATATTTGGCGAAATCATTAAAAAAATTAACTCCGCCCGGCTGGCGAGGACGCTCGGCTCAATGATTAAAAGCGGCATCCCTATAGCCCAAAGCCTGCAGATTGTTTCAAAAACACTGGGAAATTCTTTATTCCGCCAATCCATTGAATACGCGTCGCAGCAGATACAAAAAGGGCAAAGCTTAAGCCAATGCCTGAAAAACTACTCTCAAATTTATCCGCCGATGGTCACTCAAATGGTGGAGGTGGGCGAGGAGACCGGCACGCTTGACGAAATTCTGACTAAACTAGCCGAGTTTTACGAAGAAGAAGTCAGTAATATCACTAAGGGCCTGGCTTCAATTATTGAACCGATTTTGATGATTATCATCGGCGCGGCCGTTGGCCTTTTTGCCGTTTCCATGCTGCAGCCCATGTATTCAATGATGGAAAGCCTCTAAAAATCAATGTTAAAAAAAGAAGGTTTCAGCTTAATTGAATTAGTGGTGGTTATCGCTATCTTGCTTATTTTGGCCGGCTTTTTTCTGATTAGCCTGAATCTCCTCCGCCATAAAAATTCTCTGGATTATAGCGCCCAAGAAATTATTAAAATGTTAAGATTAGCTCAAAACAAAACCTTAGCCTCAGAAGGCGCCAGCTCTTTTGGCGTCTATTTTGAAAGCAATAAATTAACTTTATTCAAAGGAACTTCTTTCAACCCGTTTGACACCGAAAATCAGGAACGCAAACTGGCAGACGATGTAGTAATTTCTCAAATAAGCCTGGCAAACGCAACTTCATCAGTGGTTTTCGACCGCCTGACAGGCACAACGGCAAATAGCGGTTCTGTAAAAATCGAGCTGGTAAACGATTCTTCGCAAAACAAAGACGTTTTTATAGAGACATCCGGCGCCATCAGCCTTTCGGGCAGCAGCGCCAATGATTCAAGCCGCCTGACTGACTCCCGGCATACCCACGTCCTTTTTAACCAAAATACCAAAACCGCCGTGACCTTAACCCTCTTTTTCCCTGATGACGGTTTTACCGAAAACATTGATTATCAAACTTATTTAAATGTCGCTCAAACAGAATTTTTTTGGGAGGAAGACGTTGCGGTTAGCGGTGTCACCCAAAAATTAAAAATCCATTCCCATGAATTAACCGATTTAACCACTCTTTTTTGCATTCATCGCGACCGCCGCCAAAACACCAAAGCAGTTAATATTTTTCTGGACGGTCAAAATTTAATTAATTACACCGCCGCCGGCACCACCACGCCCGGCAGTTCAGCCTGGGCCCAGTCGCCCCAAATTCAATGAAATTATGCTTTTATCAAAATTTTCACAATAAAAACCAATCCCCCGGATTTGGCTTAGTTGAAATTTTAATCGCCGTATCGTTTATCGGCCTTGCTCTGGCAGGACTCATAACCCTGACTAATCTAACTTTTAAGCTTAGCCAGCAGGCGAAAAACAATCTTATTGCCGCAAACCTGGCGACCGAAGCCCTTGAAGCGGTCAGAGCCATAAAAGAAGAAAGTTGGTCAACTATCAGCAGCTTAACAATTGGCAACCCCTATCACCCGCAAAAAGCCGGCTTGCCCCTTAAATGGTCGCTTGCAGCCGGGAATGAAAATTTAAACGGATTTATGCGCCAAGTCGTTATTAATAATGTCTACCGAGACGGCCAATTTAATATTGTTTCCTCTGGCGGGACGCTGGACCCCGATACGAAAAAAATTACCTCCTCTGTTTTCTGGTCCTATAAGGGCCAAAGCTATAACGCGACTCTCTTTGTTTATTTGACTCGCTGGCAGCCCTAAAATTATTCAAACCTTAAAAAGAATGTCTTATTTTCAAATAATATTTTTGAGACTCAAACGCCAAAAAGGATTTACCCTGATGGAAATTTTAATTTATTTAAGCATTTTTACTATCCTGCTTTTTATCATTATTGCGCTGACAATTTGGTCATCCCGAACCGGCTCAAAAACCAAATTAAATTATGAAATAGCCGATAACGCGCGCCGCGCTATGGAAACCATGGTTTTTGAAATAAAAAAATCTCAAAGCGTCTACTGGCCGACTTCTGTATTTGACACCGATTACGGCCAGCTAAGCCTGGAACAAATCGCCACTTCAACCTCCCAAGAAATGACTACTTATATTGATTTTTTCAAATGCGGCGATTTTCTGTGCCAAAAAAATGAAGGAAGGCCTCCTTTCGCCATAACCAACAGCCAAGTAAAAATAACCAAATTGAACTTCTCCCGAATGGAAAATTCTACTTCTTCGTCCATCCAGATTAATCTAAAAGTAGAATCCATCGCTTCTTCAACCCGGCCCGAATACGCCGGCGCCCTTGAACTGACCACTACCGCGAACTTAAGATCTTATTAAAAAAATGAAAATGCTAAATTTTTCTAAAATTTCACCCCCACACCATAACACTCCAAACGCCCGCCTACGGGCGAAGCAGCTATGCCCAAAAATAAATGGAGGGTGCTCCGAAGGGCAAGGCTCCAAAGCCGCGGAAGCAAGCCAATGGTGTGGGGGTTTACGCTTACATTCTGAAAAAGGACTGGCGGTTATTCTGACCACCTTAATTATTTTAACAGTGCTTTTGGCAGCCGTAATCAGCCTGTCGCTGGCCAGCCTGATTGAACAAAAAATCAGCCGCAACTTTGTTTTGTCCAGCCAAGCCTATTACGCCTCGGAATCGGGCATAGAAGACAGCCTTTATAGAATCATTAAAGGCAAAAATTATCTGGCAAACAACAGCCTAACCATAGAAAACAGCAGCGCCACTATCAGTATTTCCGGCAGCAACAGCCAAAAAACAATTCGTTCCGAAGGAGAAAAAAATAATCGCTTCCGCAATTTGCTCGTTACATTAAGCCTCGGTACTGAATCGGTTTCTTTTTATTACGGCGTCCAGGTGGGGGAGGGAGGATTGATAATGAACAACAACAGTAGCGTTACCGGCAATATTTATTCCAACGGCACTATCCAGGGAGGCAATGGTGCTACTATTACCGGCGAAGCCTGGGTCAGCGGCGCAACCAACTCTCTAAATTCTGTTATCGTAGGCAGCCACGCCCACGCCAATACTATCAGCAACTGCCAAATCACCGGCGATGCCTATTATCAAAACATTTCCGGCTCCACTGTTGGCGGGATCTCTTATCCGGGCAGCCCTAATCCCGATTCAGAACCCCTGCCTGTTTCTGCCCAAAATATCACTGACTGGAAAGCCCAAGCCGAAGCGGGCGGCGTGATAAATAATAATTATGTTTTAATCAACTTCGCTACCGCCTCTCTGGGTCCTGTAAGAATTAACGGCAACCTCACCGTAGATAACGGCGCTGATTTAACAATAACCGGGACAATTTATGTTACCGGCACCATTACCGTCAGCAATGGTGCTATATTAAGACTAGGAGCTGTCTATGGCGGATTAAGCGGCATTCTCTTAAGCGATGACTTTATTTCTGTAAACAATAACGCGGTCTTTTTTACCAGCGGCGCAGGATCCTATCTGATGCTTCTTTCTACCAAAACCGGTGATGCTATTGATGTCGCCAATAACGCCAACACAGTTATCTTTTACGCCTCTGCCGGCAATGTTACCATCGCCAACAACGCGACGTTAAAAGAGGTCACGGCCTACAGGATTACCCTGGCCAATAACAGCCAGGTGATTTATGAAGCCGGGCTGGCCTCGGCCAAATTTACTTCGGGCTCGGGCGCCAGCTGGACTGTTGACAGCTGGCAGGAAACTCAATAATTTTGCGGCTAAAAAATATAGCGCCACTTTTGTGATAAAATAAAGATACCTGCCGAATTATCAATAATATTTTAAAGATCAATGTTTGAATTTTTAACCCCACAAATTTCCAGTTTTGGCATTGACTTAAGCGACTTATCAATCAAGATTATTAAACTCAAAAAAACAAGAGAGGGATTTAAATTAGCCAGCTTTATTCGCAAAGAAATAAAAGAAGGACTGATTGAAGAAGGAGAAATTAAAAAAGAGGCTGAATTAATTGAATTGATAAGAAAAGCGATTGACGGGGTCAAGGGCGAAGCGCTAAAAACTGAATACTGTACTGTCTCCCTGCCTGAAACCGAATCGTTTCTTCGCATGGTCAAACTGCCTTCAATGAAAAAAGAAGAAGCAGCCGAAGCGATAAAGTGGGAACTGGAAGCCAATATTCCTTTGAGCGTTGAAGAGATCTACTATGACTGGCAAATAATTGAAGATGCCAATGCAAACCCAAGGCAACTGGATATTTTGGTCGGCGTCCTGCCGAAAAAAACGGTTAACCCATATTTAAATGTTCTAAAAAAAGCCGGCTTGAAACCCTTGGCTTTTGAAATTGAATCAATAGCCACGGCCCGCGCTTTAATTAATAAGGACTGCCGCCAAAACGCTATTTTAATAATAGATATTGGCGCCAAGAGAACCAGCTTCTTTATCTATTCCGGCCAGGCAATTTATTTTACCTCCAGTCTGCCCATCTCCAACAACCAGATGACAAAAACGTTAAGCGAAAAGCTGGGCATAGCTTTGGCGAAAGCCCGCGAAATAAAATTCAAAGTTGGGATAGACTACAAGCACTCCAAAAGCAAAGTTTTTGAAGCCCTGAAACCGTCTTTGTTGGAGCTATCGGAGAAAATAAAACTTTCTGCTGATTTTCACAAAGACCACCATCCTTCAGCAGCCGAAGGCAAAATAACCCAAGTGCTTCTCTGCGGCGGAGGAGCCAATTTGGCAGGACTGCCAAAATTTTTATCTGACCAGCTCAAAAGAGATGTTACTATCGGCAATCCCTGGATTAATGTTTCGGACGACCCGTCTCAAGCCACGGGCGGACTGCAAATCAAAGACCCGCTGGCCTATACCACCGCCATTGGCCTGGCCTTGCGCAATTATGAAACCTAAAAACACGATAAAACTTAATCTGCTGCCTCCCCAAGAAAAAGAGGCAATAGCCGTTGACCGGACTCATCGCTGGATTATTTTTTATGGCAGCGCGATTTTGGGCATCCTGCTTATTTTTATTGTTTTACTGGGAACAATCTGGCTCTATCTGGCAATTCAGCTAAAGACCGTTTCAGTCAATCTCAACTCTTCCCAAGCCGGCCTGCAAGGGCAAGACTTAAAAACCCAGCAAGATTTGATCGCCCAGCTTAACAAAGACTTGGTAGAGATGGATGTTTTGCAAAAAAATCATAAACTTTATTCAAAATTTTTAATTGCGCTGACCGAGCTTATCCCTGCCGGCGCGCGGCTCAACGGCCTGGATATTAATGACAAAGGAGAAGTTATTATGGAAGGATTCGCCCAGCGCAGAGATCAGGTGATTTTTCTGAAAGATTCTTTGGAAAAATCAGCTCTTTTTTCCAATGTGGAAAGTCCGCTGTCTAATCTGGTAAAACAGGCAGATATAAATTTCTATTTTAAATTTAATTTGCGCCCCGACGCGCTAATCAAATGATGGCCGGCTCCAAAAAACTTTATATCACCGGCAGTGCCTTTACTTTGGCAATCATTTTAATTGTTGCTTTGGCGGCTTTGCCGCTCATCAGCCAAATTAAAATCAGCAGCCAAGAACTGGCTCAAAAAAAACAGGCAACAGAATCTTTCTATGCCAATTGGCGCAATTTGGAAAATTCCAAAAAAGAATATCAGGAAATACAGAGCCGGCTTAAAGAACTTTCATTTTATTTGCCTTCCGGCGAAGCGATAAAATTTATCCAGGCGCTGGAAGACTTCGGCCAAAAAACTCAAAATCGGGAAAATATCTTTTTTCTAAAAAATACTGCGTCCGGCGATTCGGCCGGCAAAGAAAACACTCTAAATTTTCAGGTCTCTCTCTGGGGAAGTTTCCCCGATTTAATAAAGTTTCTTATTTATCTGGAAAATACCCCTTATTATAACAACATTAACTCTCTGCGGATAAGCCGCCTGGCTGGAAATGAAAGCGCCTCTCAGGACAAGGAAACCTCCGGCCTGCCGGCCGGGAGCGTAAGCAGCCTTATTAATCTTTCTGTTTACCAAAAATGAATTTAACGCTAAATAACAGCTTTAAAAAAACAGGGCAATCTATCGCCGCCTCTCTCAAAAAAAGAGCGAACTTTTATCTGACGCTGCTGCTTTTGATTTGCGTGCTGGCCGCCGGCGCTGTTTTGTATTTTTATGTGATAAAAGAGCAGGGCGACCAACAACCCCAGGACATCACAGAAATAAAAACCGGCCTTTACCAAAATCTAATCAACCAAATATCAGCCAGGGAGCTCAATATTCAAGAGGGGATTAGCCGGGAGTATACGGATATCTTTAAATAAAGACTTAAACTTAATTTTTACAGAAACTTAAAAAAACAGCCGCAAGGCTGTTTTAGGTTTATCCCCACATCCACCCTTCCGCCGCGCCCTCGCTTTGATTTTTGGCGGGCGGACAAAATATTAATTGGAACAAAATAAGTTGGGCTATTTCTTGATGTAAAAATTTTTTGAAAATGTCTTTTTATATTTTTCCGCTTTCTT
>JAHIST010000032.1 GCA_018818145.1 Patescibacteria group bacterium | reverse complement strand
TGGTGGCCAAAACCCTTCCGCAATGGCCAAAGATTAAAAAAGAGCTAAAAAACAGCGTTTTGAATTTATAAGGCCAAAAACAGCCAAACGGCTCAACGGCCAGTACCGTTGAGCCGTTTGTCAAAATCCGTCTCTGTTTCTAACAGGACAGCCATCGCTTCGGGCGGAGGATAAAATTCTGTATTGTCTTATTCGCCCCAGTAGCAGATTCGCCTTTGGCGAATCTGCTACTGGGCAAGTATTCACCCCGTTAGATGCAGAGCTATCTAACGGGGCAGGTAGGTAAATAGATAAATTTTTAGGTTAAAAAAGATGCCTCTTTTGCCGTATAAATATGCTTATCTTTTCGGTTGCCTCATTCTTTTTATTTTTTGGTTTTTGATATTTGCCAACCGGAAAGATTTGCGCCGCGAGATGCTTTGGGCAAGTTTTTTTGGTTTGCCTTTCGGCATAATTGATTATTTTTTAGTGCCCGGCTATTGGAATCCCGAATCGCTGTTTGGCCTGATAAAAAAATATGGCGTTGGCATTGAAAGTTTTCTTTTTCTTTTTTTGATGGCTGGCATTGTTTCTGTGATTTACGAATTCCTGACAAGCAGAAGGCCAAAAAAGATGGCGGGCAGCAGAAAATTGCATTTACTGCCTTTGTTGTCGGGCATTATTTGTTTTTTTGCCTTGACGTTTTTGTTTCCTTCAAAGGCAGTGTATAATTTGATGGTTGCGGGCGCGGTCAGCGCTCTGGCGGCGGTCTGGCTGCGGCCTGACCTTTTAAGGCAGGCGGCGTTTAGCGCTCTGGTTTTCAGCCTGTTTTATTTCGTGGTTTTCTTTTTGATAAATCAAATTTTCAGCGGTTTCGTCGCCAGTTTCTATAACTTTGAAAATATATGGGGCGTTTTAGTTTTTGGAGTACCGCTTGAGGAGCTATTGGCGGCTTTTTTTGTCGGCGGATTCTGGTCTATTTTTTACGAATACGCTAAATCGTACCGCGAAGAACGCTTGAGATAAAACCGAAAGTTAAACCCGCTATCGATTCACTAAAAATCTGATATACTATATAAAAAGAGTAAAAAGATTTTTATGTTTCGTTCTCTCCTTAAACCCATCAATAAATTCCGCAAATCGTATCTGCCCGGCATTGTGACCGGCGGCGCTGACGACGACCCCTCAGCCATTTCCACCTACTCAATTGCCGGCGTGGCCACTGGTTTCTCCCAACTCTGGCTTCTTTTGGTTTCCACGCCCTTGCTCATCGCTGTCCAGTGGATGTCCGCCAAAATAGGCGATATCACCAAAAAAGGGCTGATAGTTTTGATCAAAGAAAACTTTGGCAAAAAATCTGCGTATCTGTGCGTGCTGGCGCTGGTGGCGGCAAATCTAATAACGCTGATTGCCGATGTTGTGGGTATGGCGGCCGGCTTCCAGCTTTTAACCGGAGAAAATTATATTTACTTCATTGTCCCGCTGATGATTGCGCTCTGGGCCATTATTGTTTTTAACAGTTATAAACACATCGCCAGATTTTTTTACTGGTTCGCCGGCATTTTAGTCGCCTATGTTATTTCCGCCATATTAGCCAAACCAGACTGGGGAATGGTTTTTAAATCTTTTTTCGCGCCCCAAATAAATTTTTCTTTGGAATATGCTCTGGCGGGCCTGGCGCTGATGGGAACCACTTTTTCTCCTTACGCTTTTTTTTGGCAGACAGAACAGGAAATTGAGGAGAGAAACAATACCCGCTCTCTTAAAAAAACTTTCCGGGCGATTTTCCTGGGCTTTGTTTACAGCAACTTGATAGCTTTTTTCATTATCGTTGCCTGCGCTTCCGCGCCCATAACCGATGGCTTTGCCAATCTGACAATAAAAGACATTGCCCAGGCATTAACGCCGCTGGCGGGAGTCTGGGCGCCCAAACTCTTTGGTATCGGGCTTATCGGCGCGGGCATCCTGCTATTCCAATTTTAGCCAGCTCTTCTGCCTATGCCATTGCCCAGCTTTTCTCCTGGCCCCAGGGGCTTGACCGAAAACCCAAACGCGCCAAAGGCTTTTACGCGGTTATAACCGCCGGATTTTTGGTTTGTTTAGCCGCCCTTATTTCTAATCTTAATCCCATAAAAATTATTTTTTATTCGCAGGTTTTAGTCGGAATATTAACTGTTTTGCTGATTTATTTTATTTTACGAATTGCCGGTTCCAAAAAAATAATGGGCAGCTGGCGCTGCGGCTTCTGGAGCCGTCTGGCCGGCTGGCTGGCAATTGCCATTTTGCTGGCCGGCTGCGTTTTATTTATATATTTCCTATTTAAATGATAAAAAGATCAACTTTTATTATTGCAGCAATTTTATTTTTAGCGCTGCTTGGCGTAGCGATTTTTCTGTTTGGCCGCTCACAGATAAAAACGATAAATGAGCTTTCCTTATTATTTAAAGAAGAACCGATTGTTTCTCCCCAGCCAGCGGAAGATTTGCTGTCGGAGCAAATCGCTCAACTGAAGCAGGAGGTTGAAGAACTGAAGCAGCAGCAAGCAAAAACTGCCGAAAAATCAGAGCTGAAACCCGCTTCGTCTCCGTCTATTGACTTAAAAACACAAGAAGAGCTGAATCGGGCCAAAGAACAAATAAATTCTTTGGGCCAGCAGCTGGCGCAGCTGCAAAAGCAAAGCTCGCAAGCGCCCGCGTCAGTCAGCGACGCTGACCTGCTCAAATCCTGGCAGGCAGACGAAAAAGTAGCGCAGGTGGCTTGCCAGAATAAGTTTATGGGTTCCTGGCAGATGGGTTCCGGAGTCCTAATCAGCGCCGACGGAAAGATTTTGACCAATCAGCATGTTGTCCAGTCCTCGCTGGGACTAACTATGCCCGATTACTGCTTAATTCTTTTTAGCAAAGACTTTGACGCGCAAACCCAAAGCTATAAAAAACAATACCGCGCACTATTGCCGGGCTTTTTGACAACAGAGACGCGGTTGTTTTAAAAATACAAGATGTTCTTTTTAAAGATTCTGCCGGCAATGTGCAGTCAATCGCGCCTGTCAACACTTTTTCTTATTTTAAAATCGCCTCCAGCCAGCCGCAAATCGGCGATCCGGTCTATGTCTTGGGTTTTCCTGAATCGGCTAATTTTGCCTTTTCCGTCACCAAAGGAATCATCAGCAACCTGACTTCCGGCGGCCTCTATTTTGGCACGGACGCCCAAATTGACCGCGGCAATTCCGGCGGCGCGGCCGTCAATTCTTCGGGCCAGCTAATCGGCCTGCCAACTTATAAATTTGTTTCGTCAGGAGATTATCGGGGGTATATTTTGGATATTCAGACGATAAAATTGACGCCGTAGCGTCATTGCGAGCCCCGCCCCGCATTTACACGGCGGGACGGGGCAAAGCAATCCCGTGGAAATCTTACGGGATCCCTCGCTATAGCTCGGGACAAGCTCCGCAATCCCGTGGAATACCGCCTGACTAACTTTAAGAAAAATGATTAGACCAAAAAGAAAATTTATGCTTTTGGCTATTAAGGAAGCAGAAAAAGCGCGTAAACTAAGAGATTACGCTGTTGGTGCAGTTTTGGTCAAAGACGATAAAATTATTTCTTTATGCAGTAATCGAAGTAAAAGAGACGAAAGCCCAATCGCTCACGCTGAAACTCTCGCTATAATCAAAGGCAGTCGGGTTTTAAAAAACAGGCACTTAAATGGGTGTATCCTCTATTGTACCCATGAACCCTGTCCTATGTGCGCGGCAGTAATTGTTTGGTCAAGATTAAAAGGCGTTGTTTATGGCGCTAAATATAAAGACATGAAAAAATATCGTGAATCTTACGGAAATCACCGATATCTTTGGAGAACTATAGATATACCCTGTAAAACAATATTTAATAAATCCACCGAAAAAATAGAAATAGTAGAGGATTTTATGAGAAACGAGTGTATTCGATTGTTCCATAGTAAATAATATTATGCCAAAACAATATTTTGTTTATATAGCGACTAACCAAAGAAATACAGTTTTATATACAGGCCTAACCAATGATTTATTCCGCCGCATGCAAGAACACAAAGCTAAAACATTTAAAGGATTTACGAAAAAGTATAATATTGATAAACTTGTTCATTACGAAACATACGATACTCCGCGGGAAGCTATTTTAAGAGAAAAACAAATAAAAGGCGGCTCAAGAAAAAAGAAAATAGATTTAATAAAAAGTGATAATCCCAGTTTTAGAGACTTGTCGGTTTAATAACGAGATTGCTTCGCTTCGCTCGCAAAGACGGAAAAACCTGTCATTGCGAGGAGGAACGATAGCGACGACGAAGCAATCCAGAACCTATATCAGCTATCCACGGGATTGCTTCGGCCTGCGGCCTCGCAATGACAAAACCATGCAAACGCAAAAATTAATAAAATCAAAAATCAGGGAAATTCCGGACTGGCCAAAAAAGGGGATTAGTTTTAAAGATATTACCCCTTTGCTTGGCGATAAAGTCGCTTTTGGTAAAACGATTGATCTTTTGGCGCGGCCTTATTTAGGAAAAAAAGTTGACAAAGTTGTAGGAATTGATGCGCGCGGTTTTATCTTGGCCGCGGCGCTGGCTTACAAATTAAAAACGGGGTTAGCAATTGTCAGAAAAAAGGGCAAACTTCCCGCCAAAACAGTTTCCCAAGAATATACGTTGGAATACGCCAGCAATGTTTTGGAAATGCACGAAGACGCAATTTTGCCCGGAGAAAAAGTTTTGATAGTGGATGATGTTTTGGCCACGGGAGGGACAATGCAGGCGACCATTAACATGGTCAAAAAACTCAAAGGAAAGATTATCGGCGTTGATTTTCTTATTGAATTAACTTATTTAAGCGGAAGAAAAAATTTGAAAGGCTATAAAATAAAATCGCTGATACAATATTAATATTTCTACATCCCCCTCCCCTCAGATGAGGGGAGGGAAGGGTGGGGAGTTGAAAAATGAGAACTATTCATGATATATCTGCAAAGACACAAACCCGCAGGAAACTAAGGAAATCATCAACTCCGCAAGAAATAATTCTTTGGTCAAAAATAAAAAATAGTAATCTCGGATATAAATTCAGAAGACAACATTCTATAGGAAAATACATCGTGGACTTTTATTGCGCCAAGAAAAAGTTAATCATTGAAGTGGACGGAAGCCAACACATCGAAAAACAAAAAGAATACGACTTAAAAAAAGATCTTTTTTTTCAAAAACTTGGCTTTAGGGTTCTAAGATTTATGGATAACGAAATAAATAATAATTTAGAAGGTGTTTTGATGAAAATAATTTTTGAGTTGAAATAATTTATTCAACTCCTCCCCCCAACCCCCTCCTCATCTGAGGAGGGGAGGAAAAAACACTATGATCAAAAAGCAAATTGCTGAAATTGCCATCATCGGCGGGTCGGGTTTCTATGATTTTTTCGGAAAAGACGCCAAAGAGATAAATATCAAAACAGAATTTGGCTCGCCCAGCGATAAAATCACCATTGGAGAGGTATTAG
>JAHIST010000031.1 GCA_018818145.1 Patescibacteria group bacterium | reverse complement strand
TGTATAGTTAACAGTCAAGGGTAACACTCTGGAGTAGTTTCTCTTGGGGTGTTAACCCGTTAAGCGTTAAATGTATTCTTTCAAAATTGTAGAATTCCAACCATTCGTAAGGAGTTTTCCAGACTTTCATCGGATTCTGGTAATATTCATCATCAATGGTCTTGTGGACGCGTTCCACCTGGGCATTCCAGTAGGGCGATTTTTTCGGAATAAAGAAGTGCGGAACATTCTGTTTGGTCAGCCAATCATGAAAGCTGCCTCTAAACTCACCGCCATTATCGCTCTGAACCGAGAGTATTTTAAAGCCGAGATATGTTTCAGCATTTAAGAAAGCAGTTATCGCATTTTTGCTCTCCTTAGTGACAAATATCGTAAAATGATATTTTTCCGTATAAGGATCAAAGACCGAAAACTGGAATTTACGGATACCGTCTTCATAGACATATTTGATGTCCATCTGCACGCCTTCACCATGCCCGGTAATGATTAAAGCTTGCCTCATTGGTTGATACCAGGGAAGTTTTTTCTGCGGTTTCCGGATAAGTTTCTTTCGTCGGTAATACCGGTAGATAATCGTGGTTGATATATCAACGTTCAATTTCTTTTTAACCAGCAGCTTCATTTTTAAAGGCCCGTAATTTGTCCTGAATTTCTGCTCTTCAATGAATTTCCTGATTTCGTGTGTCAACTTCAAATTAGGTTGATTCTTAATTGGAACGTGGTTGCGGCTGCCTTTGCCATAGTCTCGGGTATACCACTTGTAGTAGGTCTTGCGGGAGATGCCGAATATCTGGCAGGTTTCTTTTACCGGACGCTTATACTTTAAAACCTGCAAATACCATTTAAATCTTTGTTCCCGATCATATTTTAAAGGGCTTGGCATAGTAGTCATAGTTAATAGTTAACAGGTGTTACCCTTAACTATACCAAGTGTCACCTTATGGTGTTAACTCTACATGCGCTTTAAAATTTGTAATTTTTCAGGTATACTGCTTAAGGTATGATTTTAAAAAATCTTAATCAAAAACAAATAGAAGCCGTGACCACCATTGATGGTCCGGTTTTAATTATTGCCGGACCGGGGTCTGGCAAAACCCGCGTTTTGACGCACCGCGTGGCTTATTTGATTGAGCAGGGGATACCAGCAGAAAACATTTTGGCTGTGACATTCACCAACAAGGCGGCCGAAGAAATGAAAATAAGAATCAAGCGGCTGATAACGCTCCAAGCCAAACGCGATTTTAAATTCCCCGTTATCGGCACTTTTCACGCTGTCTGCGCCAAAATTTTAAGAAGCGAGGCGGCCAAAATCGGCTACAGCCACGATTTTAACATCTGCGACGACAAAGACAGCCTGAATTTAATAAAGCGCTCGATGAAGGACCTGGAAATTTCCGAGGAACAATTTAACCCTAATTCAATTCAGGACGCCATCTCGCAGGCAAAAAGCGAGCTGGTTGACGAAACGACATTTGGCAGCCAAGCGCTGGATTTTTTTCCTCAAACCGCGGCTAAAATTTATTCTCTCTACCAGCAGCAGCTCAAAAAAAATCAAGCGCTGGATTTTGACGATTTGCTGATGCTGACCGTCCTCCTTTTTAAAAATAATCCGGAAACGCTGAAAAAATATCAGGAAAAATTTAAATATATCTTAGTTGACGAATATCAAGACACCAACCACGCCCAGTATGTTCTAATTAATCTGCTGGCGCAAAAGTACCGCAACCTTTTTGTCATCGGCGACGAAGCCCAAAGCATTTATTCCTGGCGGGGCGCCGACTTCCGCAATATCCTGAATTTTGAAAAAGACTATCCGGAGGCAAAGGTAATTTTATTGGAACAAAATTACCGCTCCACCCAAAATATTTTAGACGCAGCCCAAAACATCATTGTTAAAAATAAATTTCGCAAAGACAAAAAACTGTGGACCCAAAACCAGTCCGGCCTGCCTATTACCGTTTTTGGCGCGCGCGACGAAAAAGAAGAGGGAAGCTTTGTAATAAATGAAATTATTAAAATAAAAAGGGGGCAGCCAGATTTTAATCTGCGCGATTTCACCGTGCTTTACCGGACCAACGCGCAGTCGCGGGCAATTGAAGAAGTTTTTCTGAAAGCCGGCTTTCCCTACAAAGTTATCGGCACATTAAAATTCTATGAGAGAAAAGAGATTAAAGATTTAATCGGCTATTTGCGCTTTATCCAAAATCCCCAAGATTTAATTTCGCTGGAACGCATTATCAACACGCCCGCGCGCGGCTTTGGAAAAAACGCCGACAGCCGCGAATTTTTGACAAATGGCCGCGAATCACAAATCGCCAGCCTGACGCCGCGGCGGCTTCAGGCCTGGAATAATTTTTCTTCTTTAATTGAGAATCTGCGCCAAGCCGCCCGAACCTTAACCTTAAGCAAGCTGCTGAAACTGATTATTGAAAAAACCGGCTACGAAAATTTCATAAAGGACCGTTCGCCCGAAGGAGAGGAACGCTGGGAAAATATCAAAGAGCTTTTTTCGGTCACCAAAAAATATGACGTCCTGCCGCCAGGAGAGGCTCTGCCGACTTTTTTGGAAGAAGTCGCGCTGATGAGCAACCACGACGAGGTTGAGACCAACAAAGATCTGGTTAATTTAATGACTCTGCACTGCGCCAAAGGATTGGAATTTCCCGTAGTTTTTATCATCGGCTGCGAAGAGGGGATTTTCCCTCATTCCCGAAGCCTGATTGACGCCTGGCAAATGGAAGAGGAGCGGCGGCTGTGCTATGTCGGCGTAACACGCGCCAAACAAAAACTCTATTTGGTTACCAGCCGCAGCCGCCAGCTGTACGGCGCCACTATGGTTAATCCGCCGTCAAGATTTTTAGACGATATACCGAAACATTTGGCTGAATATATTAATTTCGGAAAAGAAAACGATAATGAAACAGAAATGCCTTTCTGAAAATGTCAAATTTTCAAAGTTCAAATGCCAAATCAAATCCCAAATCCAAATGACTAAATAACTTGGGCCATCCTTTTTATTTTAGGCTTTGAGCTTAATTTGAAATTTTGATTTTGATATTTGGATTTATTCAGGGAATTTGAAAAGACTACGAAATGTCTAAAAACGAATTAAAAATTATTTTACAAAAATATGGCTTACGTCCCAATAAACTCCTGGGTCAGAATTTTTTGATTGACCGCTCTGTCCTGAAAAAAATTATCGCGGCGGCAGATTTATCAAAAGACGATATTGTTTTGGAAATCGGGCCGGGACTGGGAGTTTTGACAGAAGCGCTCGCCGAGCGCGCCGGCCAAGTTATCGCGGTGGAAAAAGACAAAAGAATGGCGGAGATTCTGGAAGAAAAATTTAGCAAATCAGACAACGTCCAAATTATTTTTGGTGATATTTTGAAAATCCTGCCCCTTGGTCTCCCCCTTTGTAAAAGGGGGATTAAGGGGGATTTAGAACAAAACAAAATCCTCCCTGCCTCGCCGGCAGGCGGGCCCAACCCTCTTTTGCCAAAGAAGGGAAATAATCGCTATAAAGTCGTTGCGAATATTCCGTATTATCTAACCTCTCATCTCATCAGAAAATTTTTAGAATCTAATAATCCGCCGCAAGAAATGATTTTAATGATTCAAAAAGAAGTCGCGCAAAGAATTTGTGCCGCGCCACCCAAAATGTCATTGCTGGCGGTTTCAGTTCAATTTTATGCCCAACCCAAAATAGTTTCTTACGTTTCAAAAAATTCTTTTTGGCCGCGGCCCAAAGTTGACTCGGCAATAATCCGCATAACACCGCACTCTTCCCCCCTTTGTAAAAAGGGGGTTAGGGGGGATTTAGAACAAAACAAAATCCTCCCTGCCTCGCCGGCAGGCGGGCCCAGCCCTCCTTTTGTAAAGGAGGGGGCAGATAAATTTTTCAAAGTTGTCCGCGCCGGCTTCGCCCATCCGCGCAAACAATTAATCAATAATTTAAGCCAGGGACTAAAAATTGACCGCGCTAAAATTTCCGCCACTCTAAAAAAAATCGGCCTGCCTGTCCGGCAGGCAGGCCTCGCTCCAGAGCAGCGGGCCGAAACCTTAAACGTGGCGGATTGGACAAAACTAACTGATGCTTTTTATCCTAGCTTCTCTGGCGACGTGGCACGTCGCCAGAATAAATAAAAAACGATAAATAAGTTTATAGCTTCAACCCTTTCAGCATCCGATAAGTTAACAGCTCCACCGGCGCCCAGTCGTCCGTAAAGATTGGAGTTTTTTTGTTGCTTTTATACTCCTCCAAAAAAGTTAGAGCGTAATCCGTAGCTAATTTTAATTTCGGAGAAACGCCAGTCTGATATTTTTGAATTTGCTCTTTTATTTGCCCCAAATTAGTTTCCGAACGTGTGGCCAAAACTACCTGATTGTCATTGATTGGTATTGTGAAAACCGAAGCGAAAACGGAGCCCATGGTCGCCAAAATAGGGGCTAAAATATCTTTTTTGCCGGGCGCATAGATGTTCATCATTATCAAACCTTTTTCATTTAAACGAGAAGCTGCTGATTGAAAAAATTCCTGCGTCAGAACATAAAACGGGATATAAGGACTGCCCTGGAATAAATCAATTTCAATCATATCGTATTTTTTATCGCTCGCCGCCAAAAATGGCCGGGCATCGGCTTCAAAAATTTTTAAATTTTTGCCTTCTTCAACGCCAAAGCGATCTCTGGCGATAGCAATAATTTTTGGGTCAATTTCCACGGCATCAATATTCACCGAAGGAAAAAATTCTTGAAATTGCCTGACCGAAGCGCCTCCGGACATTCCTAAAACCAGCAAATCTTTTACCGGCGCAACCAGCAGCCCGACATTAAAAAGATCAATTAAAGAAAGGTCTATTAGCGTCCCTTCTTTTACGTAGCCAGACTGAGACAGCTCTGATTGTTGCGAATTTAGGGTTAAAGCGATAAATTTTCCCTTATCAACCAAACGAATTTGATTGTAGGCGGACTCGGTTTGCAATATCACATTAGCGGGCAATTTTTCCGATACCAAAGAAAACAAAGAAATCAGCAGGACCAAAACTGCGAAAAAACTTTTTTTCCAATCTCGCAAAATAAAAATAATAGCAATAATTACCAGCGCCAGAAAAAAACAAATATAAAAAGTCAGCCGGGAGCCCAAAAAAGGAATCAGAATAAAAGCCGTCAAAAATGTTCCCAAAATACTGCCTATTGTTCCCCAGGCGTAGACCAGTCCGGCTGAACGGCCGGTCTTTTCCTGCTCCGACAAAATTTTTATGACAATCGGCGAAACAGCGGCCAAAACTACCATTGGTGTTAAGAAAATCGCCGCGGCGGCCAGAAAAGACCCCAAAATAATACTCTTTTCTCCTAGACATTTTAAAATCGCTTGATAGGAAAAAAGATCAAATAGCAAAAATAAGGCCGCCGTACCATACAATTTTAATATCAGCCCGATATCGGCTCTTTTGTTATCCGCCAGCCAGCCGCCAAAATAATAACCGCCGGCCAGCGCGGCCAAAACCAAACCGATAAGCGACCCCCAGACATAAATTGAATTCCCGAAATGAGGAGCTAAAATCCGAAAACCCAACAGCTCCAAAGACATAACGAGATAACCGGCGATAAAAACAATAAAGATAAATAATTTATTCATTGTTTCTATTTTAAAATCCCTCCTTCGCCCCGTTAGATGCGACTCGCCGCTTATCTAACGGGGCAGGCCTCCCTTTTTAAAAGGGAGGAGTTATTATGGGGTTCCCCTCCTTTTGTAAAGGAGAGCTAGGGAGGATTTTTCTTAAGCATAGCATCTGAAAGTGTAAAAATAAAGTTTTTTGCTCATCTGTGGATAAATAAAGCAGTTTTTTATTTTGTCTTGACTGCAAAAATATAGTATAATTTAACCAGGAAAATTCAATCAATGGAAACCAAGAAACGCTCAAACAAAATCAGCGTTATTGCGGCAATTTTGATATTGCTTTTTGGCGTTTTTATCGGCGGGTATTTGGTTTTAAAAAGCGGCCGCGGCACAGCCAGCCAGCTTGACGCTATTTTAAGCGGCGGGAATTTCGCGGCTGAAAATTGCCAGCCCGACCCCAATGATTCCAATAAAGATTCTGACAACGACGGCCTGAAAGACTGGCAGGAAATGCAAATTTATTTC
>JAHIST010000030.1 GCA_018818145.1 Patescibacteria group bacterium | reverse complement strand
CCCGCGCGCGGAGGCGCGGGGAAATTACTTTTATTATACTATAGCCAGTAAAATAACGAAAGTGCAAATTTAGAAATTAGAACTTTTTATTTATTCTTCCACCGCGCTCATCAATTCCTCAAAAGATATTAGGCTCTGCAAAACTTTGATAATGCCGTCCTGCTTCATTGTAATCATCCCTTGCCGCTGGGCCTCGGCCTTAATTTTGGCTTCGGTAACGCCTTCAATAATAATTTTTTCCAATTCCGGCGTCATATAAAGCGATTCGTGAATGGCAATTCGGCTTTTAGTTCCTTTCTGCCCGCAGAATTTGCAGCCCGGCGCCTGCCAAATTTTTATCTCCCTTGGATTTATATTCAGCTCCGCCAAAAAAGCCTTCCCCTCTTCCGACAAAGAATTGATTTCTTTTTCAATTATCTCTTTTATTTTTGCCGGAGGAACAATTTCTTTTTTGCACTCATTGCAGAGCCGGCGGACAAGTCTTTGGGACATTGCCAAAATCAGTGATGAGGGAATCAAAAAGCCCTGCACTCCCATATCCATCAGCCGGGGAACAACGCCGATCGCATCGTTGGTATGCAACGTTGACAAAACTATGTGGCCGGTGAGCGCGGCATGCGTTGCCAAATCGGCGGTTTCTGAATCCCTGATTTCGCCCACCATAATGATGTCGGGATCCTGGCGCAAAATAGAACGCAGGCCGGAAGCAAAAGTGTAGCCGATTTCCGGCTTAATCTGCGACTGGCTGACGCCTTCAACGAAATATTCCACCGGGTCTTCCAAGGAAACAATATTAACCGCATCCTCGTTCAAAATGCGCAAAATCGCGTATAGTGTCGTTGTTTTGCCGGATCCCGTCGGGCCGGTAAGCAAAATCATGCCAAAGGGTTTTAGTATAGCCGCCTCAACGGCTTTGCGATTATGCCCCTGCAGGCCTAATTGATCAAAAGTCAAAATGCCGACGCTCGTATCCAACAGACGCAAAACAACTTTTTCCCCAAAGAAAGTCGGGAAAGAGGAAACGCGGAAGTCTATTTTTTTATTATCAATAACCGAATGGAAGCGGCCGTCCTGCGGTACCCTGGTTTCGTCAATCTTCATTGAACACAGAATTTTAATTCTGGCGACAACCGCCGACTGGATTGATTTTGGCAATATAAGACTGGTATAAAGCACGCCGTCCACGCGAAAGCGGACTTTTAAATTATTCTCCGTCGGCTCAATATGAATGTCAGAGGCCCGGCCTTCCTGGGCGTGGCGCAAAATAACTGCCACAATTTTGGTAATCGGCGCCTCCGCCATGACTCTTTCCAAAATTGTCCCTGTTTTCTCCTCTTTGCGCCTCTCCGGCACGCCCTCTTTTTTTGCCAATTCCTTTTCCAGCTCGCCCAGAGCCGTTTCAACCTCTTCTTTCAAATTGCGGTACTGCTTTAAGATATTTTCAAAATCCGTCGGAGCAATTAAAAATATTTCGGGTATAAAATTACGCTGCTGGGCCAAAAAACGCAAAGCTTCCCGAGACTTCAGGTCGTCGGGGCTCAACATGCCGACTTCCAATATATTATCCCTGCGCCTTAACGGAACGAACTGATAAAAAGTCGCCGTCTCTTCGGATATTTCCCGCAAAACATCGGGTGTTGGCGCTTTCCCCCCCAAATCGGCCAGGGGCACGCCCAGTTCTTTGGCTTTAGCCTGCGCCAATTTTAATTCGTTAGTGATTTTGGGCATGCCAATTTTGTCTAACCCAGCCCTTTAAGCAAAGTGATTGAATTAAACTTTTATTGATTCTTTTAAAAAGAGATTTATTATTAAAAACTTTATAATAGGAGACAAAAGGCTGGGTTAACTACAAAATTGAGCACCCCCCACCTATTCCAAAGATTATTCTTGGATATACCAAAAACGGAGAAAGAAGCGGCTTCGCCTCACCTCGCTGGAATACCAAAAACTTATCGTCGGAATAGGTGGGGGGTAAAGGTTTTGTTACCAAAATCTGTTCGTCCCGCCTGGCGGAACTCCAGATTTTGGACAAAACGCTTTAAAACGGCTCAAATGGATTGGGCCTTCCTTTTTGCGCCGGAGGAGAAATCGGCAGATTACCGGGCAAGACTAGTGCTTGGAATCTTTTATCGTTCAAAAAAGAAATATTCAGGCTGATTGGCTTTAACAATTCGACCAGCCTGGAATTCAATTGTTCGTTTGGATCCGACGACACGGGGACAGCCGGAGAAGAAAACCAATCAGGCGTTTTTACATAAAGCAAATAAAACCCTGCCGTGATGAGAACCACCAAGAGAAAAACATAAATCAATTTCTTCTGTTTTTGCTGGCTGGGACTGATAGTTGCTACGCCGGCAGCCCTATCTTCCCCGGGAATGATCGCCATTATATTTTTCCCGCACCTTTTAATTGTTTATCCGGAAAGATGTGAGATTATTTATCTTTATTTATAATAAACATCCATAGTTACAGAAAGTTTACCCATCGCTGATTCGGGACCGCTTTGTCCGTAAGAAAAACTGGCTGAAACCACATCCGTTAATCGCAGATTATTCTCGGCAGCCTTTAAAAAATTTTTAAAGGCCTCGTAATTTCCACTCAAACTCAAATTCATTGATAATGTTTTTACGCTGGGCGCGGCGGATGTCGGAGTACTCGCCGCAGGCAGGGCCGCGGCGCCGCCAGCAGGCGACATTGCTG
>JAHIST010000029.1 GCA_018818145.1 Patescibacteria group bacterium | reverse complement strand
GGTAATGTGCACACACATATGGCGGGTTTTCCCGGAACAGCATATTCTGGGATATGTGCACAAAAATGTCTCAAAATTTCAAAGAAGAACGGTTAAGATGGGTTTTGCCCATAAGCAATAAACAGATAAAGATAGTTGACGCAGTTAGGGTCTGTCCGTATTCCCAAAGGTCGCTGGAGCGATGGCTGACAAACTACCGTCAATACGGGGAGGCCGGCCTTGAGCCCAAATCAACCAGGCCGAGAACTAATCCCAGAGAGACACCAATCGGGGTAAAAGAAAGAATCAAAGAGATCAGACAGGAAAAAGGTGAATGCGCTCTAAAGATAAAATGGGATCTGGCAGACGAAGATATTGAAATTGACGAACGAACAGTCGGCAAGATTCTAAAAGCGGAAGGGCTGGTTAAAAAATACCGGATTAAAAGGATTAAATACAAGTATATTAAAGCTCAATTGGTCCCGGGCCAATTAGTAGAAATTGACGTAAAATACGTCCCGGGCAGGATTGAAAACAAGCGATATTATCAATTCACGGCTACTGACGTAGCCGGCCGATGGCGGCATCTGGAAATATATGAAGAACAATCAAATTACCACGCGGTTGAATTTCTGCGGGAGATAATCCAAAGAGCTCCGTTTCAGATTAAAGCCATAAAAACCGACAACCACGCGATTTTCACCAATAGATACACCGGCTATCTTAAAAGCTCCGATCCGATGAATCCGAGATTGCATCCGCTTGATCTGTTTTGCGCGAAGACCGGCATTAATCATTATCTGATTGACAAAGGCAAGCCGGCTCAGAATGGAACGGTTGAAAGAAGCCATGGCAGCGACCAGCAAAGATTGTACAAAAAAGAAACATTTGTTAATCTGGAACAGTTAAAATACCGTGTCAGATTATGGAATATGTATTACAATGACCTAAGGCATTGCGGCTTAAATGGAAAATCGCCCAATCAATTTTTAAAAGATTATCAATTAACTAAACCGCCAAAAGTGTGTGCCTAAAACATTTTAACCCCTCATCTTCTAATTTTGGTTTTCTGCAGCGCAAGAGGCGGATTTTTATTAAAATTATATTTTTGAGCCATGTTGGGAAAAATGTGTCGGGGGTTGACTTTTATTGTAGATTTGGTATAATATAGGTGGATGAAAAATGGCTTGTTTAAGCGCGAAAAAGACAGTTTTTAAAAAATAAAATATATTGGGAGGTGTAAGATGAAAAGAATAGCTAGTCTGGTGATCGCGTTGGCAATGGCGGCTTTAGTCTGTGTTGCTTGCGGCACGACAAGCTACAACAATCGGGCCGGAGGATCCTCTTGGGACAACGGTCTTCCGGCGACTAACATTGTTAATCCGCCGGCATGGCAGCCGGGATTTGTGAGGGTAAATTATTACCAGCGGAGCGGCTACAATGACACGATTTGTTTCGTGTTTAGAAGTAGTGTGACTCCGCAGTTGATAGCCAAGGCCAGTCCTCGGAACTTGGAAAAATGGGGGTTTAATCTCCCCGTGTATGATGCGTTTCGCGTCCCCAGTTCCATGAAAGGGAATTGGCGGCCGAACGCCATTGAGCGGAGTTACCCGCCCAATACAACTTTTACCTATTGGGCACTGCCTGTTGACCAGCTTTTTGACAGCTGGATTGCCGAGCCGACTGTCGGTTCGTTCACAACCGGCAACCAACCCGTTGAACAAAGATATTATTATAATGTTGGCGGGGTTGGCCGGTATGACTTGGTTAATAGATACATAGAATTTCCGGATTACTCCTATCAATATGGCGGGAGTATCCGGCCCGAGGTGGTGATAGACACTTCGGTGATAGGACGATTTATCAAAGGCATCGTTTTTTCTATCACCAATCAGGGGAGGTAAAAAATGAAAAACATTTTTTTCATCCTTCTGGCGAGTTGTCTTTTGGCCGGATGCGCTGCGATGGGGCCGCGGATTGTCATTGAAGCGCCTTCGCAGCCGCCGGCAGTTGAGCTCCCAGTGGACTCCTTGATTGAGTCCTGGTTCTTTGATCCCACCTTGGGTGCAGTCAAAAACGATACCGGCGGATCATGGAGCGCAGGGGTCTACATGGCGGTCTGGATTGATTCACAATTTGAAGGGCCGCCTTTGTTTCAACTCGACCCGGGAGTGGAATCATGGCCGAAAAATATCCCTTTAGGCAAGTACAATCTTTGCGCCAAGGGGTATGTTAAAACGGCGGCCGGCCCGCAGTCTATCGGAAGTTTTTGTCGGCCGTTTGAAGTCACAATTAGTTCCCGTTACGGGAACTACGGATGGTATGAGCGAATTTCCGCGTGGGACTTCCCGCGCAAATAAGTTCTTCAAATTTAATTATTGCCCAAGCAGAGTAATCTGCTTGGGCAAGTTTTTATTTATTTTTGTCAAAAAGTGCTATAATAAAAATAAAAGTAGACTTGGTATTTTTTCGCGCTTGGCGAAAAATTTGTCAGAAAATTGAGATGAGCCGAGTGTCTGAAAATCGCGTGCTATGGTCGGAGGCGCGAAGCGCCTGAGGATAGCGATTTTAACGAGGCGAGTCCGATTTTATCAAATTTTTGCGCCCTGCGCGAGAGTTTTTTGGTTACTTTTTGTCGGCACAAAAAGTAACCAACAATGTTATGGAATTTATTACCAAAAGCGCGGTAGATACCCAAAAGCTGGCAGGGAAATTAATTAAAGATTTGTTTGGCAAGCGCCGGGGCGCTTTGGTTTTGGCTTTGCAAGGCGAATTGGGCGCGGGCAAGACGACTTTTATACAAGGGTTGGCCAAGGCGCTCAAAATCAAAGAGCGGGTTTTGAGTCCGACGTTTGTGATAATGAAAAGATTTGAAATTAGGAAATTGGGAAATTTGGAAATTGAAAATCTTTATCACATTGACTGCTATCGCATAGAAAAGCCGGAAGATTTATTAATACTTGGATTTGAAGAAATTATTAAAAATTCCAAAAATATTGTCGTCATTGAGTGGGCGGAAAAAATCAAATCAATTTTGCCCCAGAGCATAATTTGGATTGAGTTTGAACATTTGGGGGAAGATAGAAGAAAAATAAAAATCACAAATCACAAAACATATAACATGTAACATTTTAATTTTTTGTTATATGTTATATGTTTCATGTTATATGAAAACTTTAGTTCTCATCGACGGCCATGCTCTAGTTCACCGTGCCTATCACGCCTTGCCGCCGCTATCCACGCCAAAAGGAGAGCTGGTTAACGCGGTTTACGGCTTTGTGCTGATATTGCTGAAAGTTTTAAAAGAGCTGAAGCCGGATTATCTGGTAGCGACCTTTGATTTGGCCGGGCCGACTTTTCGCCATAAAGAGTTTGAAGACTACAAAGCCACGCGCGTCAAAGCGCCAGACGAGCTCTACGCGCAGATTGGCCGCGTCAAGGATGTGCTGCATGCTTTCAATGTGCCGATTTTTGAGAAAGAAGGCTATGAGGCCGACGATATAATTGGTACTTTGGCAGAAAAAGTTTCCAGACTAAAAACTAAAAACGAAAAACTAAAAACTATAATTGTTACAGGAGACCTTGATACATTGCAGTTGATTGATGAAAATACTAATGTTTATACTTTGAAAAAAGGCGTCAGAGATACCGTTATTTATGACGAAAAAGCCGTCAAGGAGCGATATGGACTGACGCCAGAACAAATTGCCGACTTTAAGGGCCTGAAGGGCGATCCGTCCGATAATATTCCCGGCGTGCCGGGAGTGGGAGAGAAAACTGCGGCGGAGTTATTGAAGCAATATGGGAGTATGGAGAATCTATATAAAGAAATTGAGAAATTAGAAATTAGGAAATTGAAAACCAAAAAACCAAAACCAAAAACTATAAACCAAAAACTTATTGAGAAATTATTAGAACATAAAGAGCAGGCGTTTTTCAGCAAATATTTGGCAACCATTAAGCGCGACGCGCCAATCAAATTTAATTTGCGCGAGGCGCTGGCGCAAGATTACAGCAGAGAAAAAGTAACCAATCTTTTTAAAGAGCTGGGATTTTATAGTCTGGTTAACAGGCTGGCAGAAAGAGAAACTCAGAAAGAGCCGCAGGAGCTCGGCTTGTCTAATTCCGATCAAAGCCAGAAGCAGAAAGAAAGCAAAGACGCGGCTTATGAAAAAATTGAACAGGCGCGCGAGCAGGGGATTTTGTCGGAGAAAGTTTATCGGTTGGAAAAGGACCTGGTTCCGATAATCCGGCAAATGGAAAAAAACGGCATCAAAATAGATCTTGATTATTTGAAAAAGACCGGCGAGAAAGTCAACGGAAAAATTTCCCAGCTGGAAAATAAAATTTATAAGGCGGCCGGCGCGAACTTCAACATTAATTCGCCCCAGCAGCTGTCAGAAATTCTTTTTGAGAGATTAAAAATTAATACCAAAGGGCTGAAGAAAACGCCCGGCAGGGTAATCTCCACGGCCGCGCCGGAACTGGAAAAGCTAAAAGATCGCCACGAAATAATCGGGCTAATCTCTGACTACCGTGAATTAATGAAGTTGAAAACTACCTATATTGACGCTTTGCCAAAATTAGCCGCTCCGGACGGTCGCCTGCACACCAGCTTTGACCAGCTGGGCACTACCACCGGCCGGCTGTCATCAAGAAATCCCAATCTGCAAAATATCCCGATTAAAACAGAGCTGGGGCGGGAAATCAGAAAGGCCTTTGTGGCTGATAAGGGATTTAAACTTTTGAGCGCCGATTATTCGCAAATTGAACTGCGGGTGGTGGCCTCTCTAGCTGACGACAAAAATATGATTGCCGCTTTTAATAGCGGGCAGGATATTCATGTGCTGACCGCGGCAGAAGTCTTTGAGGCGGCGCCAGAAAAAGTAACCAGCCAGATGCGCCAGGCCGCCAAAGTTTTAAATTTCGGCGTGATTTATGGCATGAGCATTCACGGTTTTGCCCAGGCCGCCGGCATAGACTTTGAAAAGGCGAAAGTTTTTGTCAAAAAATACTTTGAAGAATTTTCTGGCGTGGCCAGGTTTATTGAGAGAACAAAAGACGAGGCGGCCAGAAACGGCTATGTTCAAACTTTATTTGGCCGCAAGCGGTTTATCAGCGAAATTAATTCCTCAGCCTGGAATCTGCGGGCCGCGGCCGAGCGCATGGCCATTAACATGCCGGTTCAGGGCACAGCCGCCGACCTGATAAAAATGGCGATGGTGGAAATAAATGAAAAATTCCACCCTACGGGTGGTCACCCGAAGGGTGAAAAAATGAAAAACGAAAAAGTAAAATTGTTGCTGCAGGTTCATGACGAGCTGGTATTTGAGTCTCCCGAAGGAATAATTTTGGAGGCAGCCAGAGAGATAAAAAACATAATGGAGAATGTTTACAGCTTGGGCGTGCCGCTGATGGTGAAAATAGAGGCTGGGGATAATTGGGGGGAGCTTCAAGAAATTCCTATTTTAGAGTAAAAAATTGCAGATAAAAAAGCATTTTTTCCATAAAACAGCATGTTTTTAAAATATTTAATCTCGTGATAAGATGTAAGCGGTATAAATAAGACAGGCAGCAGAAAATTATTTTGATGGAAAACCGATTAAATTCAACCAACACCTCTTCAATTTTAGCAAAAACTAACAAGCTCATAGAGCAAAGATAAGCGGAGATTTAAAATACTAGAACAAGCCAAATAACAAATATCGAAAATGGAGAAAAGGTTGTTGGCGTGGCTGCTCCAATTAAAAAGTTCAGATGGGGCGTTATTTTGGTAAATCAAAAAATTTAAACGTTATGATTACCACAACGACACAGTCAAAGTTTAGTCTAGCTATTGCCTTTATGACAATAATGATCTGTTTTGCCGCCAATAGCGTGATTACAAGATACCTAGTTTTGGGTAATTATGTACCACCTTTTATTTTAACGGTGATTAGATTTGTTAGCGGGCTTGTTATGCTCCAAATTATTACTTCCTTGATGCCGAGAACCTTTCAAAAGAATGGGGTGAAGAGTTTTCATATTTTAGGAGCTTTCTTCCTAGGAATTTATGCTTTTTCGATATCTTATGGTTATGCTTTTATTTCTGCTGCGGCCGGGGTACTTATTTTCTATACTTTCGTTGTGATAACGATGACCTCATTGTCGGTAATTAAAGAAAAAGAGAAACTAACTCCTCGTTTAATTATTGGACAACTTCTTGGAATATTGGGAGTCTTGATAATTACCTTTAGCGGCATTCAATCTGTGACTTTATTTGGGGCCTTTCTGATGGCTGCCACTGGAGTATCTTGGGGTCTATATTCTTGGCATGGTAGAAAATTTGCGAACCCCTTTAGTTATACATATAATAGTTTTTTAATATTTGGGGCAATCGCCTTAACTCTTTTTTTTATTGGATATTTTTCATCAGGTAAAAGTTTATGGGAAAATATTTCTTTGGGGAATTTTGGATTGGCTCTTTGCTTAGGCATGATAAGCACAGCCTTAAGTTATGTGTTGTGGCATAGAGTTATAAAAAAGATAAAAACGTTTCAGGGCGGGATGGTTCAACTAATTGTTCCCGTTCTGGCCGCATCAATGGGAATTTTATTTTTAAAAGAGGAAGTCACTTCTGCTTTAATAACGGGGGGAATGTTGGTTTTAGTAGGAATTTTCCTTAATACTTAGAAAAGAGAAATTATTTGTTAAAAATGGCTAAAAAATGGTAGAATTAAAAAACAAAGGTCGAGATTATAAATTAAAAATAAAATTTAAAATATGAACAAAAAAATTCTTATCAGCGCGATAATAGCGGCTGTAGTTATTGGCGGTTTGATTTTAGCATTTTCATTGCAAGAGAAAAAAATAAAGCTCACTTTCCCTTTTTTCCCAGAAGAAAAAATTGAAGCAAAACTAAAAATGGGGATTGGTTATAGCACACTAAAAGACGCTAAAAAAGCAGTTCAAGAAGCATATGCCAAAATGATGTCTCGATTGGAAAAGGAAAAACCAGTTTTTGTGATTCTCACTTCTACTGTAGGTTATGAACAACAAGAAGTTTTGGCAGAAGTAAATCGGCTTCTTCCCGGAGTCAAGGTTTATGGTTATACCTCATTGCTTGGGATAATGACTAATGATGGTTTTCACATTGGCGAGGGAGTTAAGGAAGGTCAGGTATTAAGCTTAATGGGCTTTTCTACTAATAGCATGGTGTTTGGAGTGGGTGCTTCTGGTTTGGATGAGGTGGCTTCATCTCAAGAGGCAGGAAAAGTAGCCGTGACAAGGGCGATTGAAAACGCGGGAAAAACTAAAGAAGATAGGCCCAAAATAGTATTTATGAGCACTTCCCCTTTTGGTATAGGAGAAGATCGAGCTATATCAGGAGTTGAAAGTGTTATAGGTTCAAACATTCCGATAGTAGGCGGTGGCGTTGCCGCTGGTTATTCCGATCTTGTTAGCGGTGGAGAGGCACTGTTCGCAAACGATAAAGTTTATAAGAAAGGTGTGGTAACGGTTGCTGTTTATACTGATTTAAAGATTGGTCATGCGTTTTTGGCGGGATTTAACCCAACCGGCAAGAGCGGAATAGTAACCAAATTTGAAAGAGACAATAAGGGTCTTCGCATCGTTGAGATTGACGGAAAACCAGCGGCTAAGGTGTATAACGATTGGCTTGGAGGATTTTTTGATGAATATTTAGGAACATCCGAGATGCTTCTAGGTAAGGCAGTTAATTATACTTTTGGCGTAAAAATAATTGAGGCAGATGGGTTTTTAAACTGGCAGATGATAGTTCCTTTTCATTTTAATCCTGACGATAGTATAACTGTTGGAGCTATTGCTCCAAAAGGCACTGAACTGCATTTATTGGAAAGCAACCCCGAATTGTTTATTCAGAGAGCAGCATTGGCTGTGAGATTGGCCCGTAGCAGGGGCGGAATTACTGAAAAAGAAGTTGCCGGAGTGGTTTTAGATCAGTGTGGCGGCACTTTGTTGGGTATTCCTGAAGGTATCAGCGGTTGGAACAAAATGATTGCCCAGATTATTTCGGTTACGGGAGACGTTCCATTTCTTGGGGTTTCAAACTTGGGTCCTTATGGATATTTTCCTGGAGTGGGTAATAGATATGGAGAGGTAACGGCCGCAGTTCTGGTTTTTAGTAAACAGTAAGCGCCTCTGAAGGCTTAGTGAAATCTAGAGACAAAACCCTCAACGGTTAAGTGGTTTTTGTTGCATTTAATTCTTTACAGTTTTTTTATGATTTTTAAATCTATAAGAGGAAAACTCTTTTGGGGCATACTTTTTTTGATTGTTTTGATTTCTTTATGCTTCTTAACCTTTTTTGTTTATCAAGTAAACAATTTCACAAGAAACACACTAATAAATTTTGGCTTTCATTTAGTGCAGGATTTGTCTCGTGGTTCTGAAATAGGCATTGCTTCTGAAGACCCTATTCTTTTGCAGCCAACTTTTGAACGAGTTTTTGAAGAAAGAGATGTCGTTTTGGTTACGATTTACAATAAAAAAGGTCAAATTGTCGCCTCAAAGAAAAAAACCGAAATTGAAGAAAGAATCTCTGTGGAGGATATGAAAGCGTTGCTAGAAGATAAAAAAGAGCTAAAAAAGATAGGATTTACTCAGGCCGGAAAAGAAGTTTTTGATTTTTACGTTCCCGTATTAGCAAAAGAGCAAATGTTTCCCCTTTTTGAAAAACCCGAAGAGTTAATAGGGTTTGTCAGGGTAGTTTTATCTTTAGAAAGTAGCCATGAACAGAATAGACAACTGTTGTTTTTTGGTTTGTTTATAGCCGCCTTGATGATTTTTTTAGGGACGTTAATTTCATTTGTTTTCTCTAAAAAGATAACAAAACCCTTTGGTGTTCTTATGCAGGGTACGAAAGTTATTGCTAAAGGAAATTTAGATTACCAAATTAAAATAAAAACCGGAGACGAAACTGAAGAGCTGGCAGAATCTTTTAACCGAATGACCGAGGATTTAAAAAAATCTCATGTTGCCTTGGAAGAAGAAAAAACTAGAGCTGAAGAAGAAAGGGACAAAACTCTTACGATTATTAATAATTTTACTGATGGTCTGTTATTTTTTGATAAAGAGAATAAGCTTTTATTGATTAATCCTCAAGCAGAATTTTTTTTAAAAATTAAAACAAATGAAATTACAGGCAAATCGTTTTCCGAACTCACCCAATATTCCAATTTTAAACCTTTTATAGATTTATTAGGAAGAGAAATTAAAGGTATTTTTAGAAAAGAAGTGTCAATTAAGGAAAATTTAATTTTAGAGATATCAACCGTGCCCATGATTAGCGGCGAGGAAAAATTGGGAACTTTAGTTATTTTACATGATGTGACTCGGGAAAAAACCATTGAAAAACTGAAAACCGAATTTGTTTCCTTGGCGGCGCATCAATTACGCACCCCGCTTTCAGCCGTCAAATGGGCTTTGAGTTTGGTTTTGGACAGGGACTTGGGCAAAATAAATGAAAAACAAAAAGATACCCTGCAGCAGGGATACCAAAGCAATGAAAGAATGATAAATTTAATTAATGATTTGCTTAATGTCGCCAGGATTGAAGAAGGAAGGTTCCTTTTTGAATTTTCAAAAGTGTCATTTGAAGAATTAGTTCGGCAGGCGCTGGAAGACTTTCAGCCATTTCTTAAAATAAAAGGAATTGCGATAAAAATTGAAAAGCCAAAAGACGATAAGCTGGAGGTGATGGTAGATGTTGAAAAGATGAAGCTGGCGCTGCAAAATTTGATTGAAAACGCGGTGAACTATTCGCCCAATAATTCCTCCGTGACAATTTCTCTTAAAAGAGATAAAATGGATTTAGTCTCCGCGGTTAAAGACGAAGGCATGGGGATTCCCAAAAATCAGCAATCCAGAGTTTTCAGCAAATTTTTCCGCGGCGATAATGCCGTTAAAATGGAGACAGAAGGAACCGGTTTAGGTCTTTTTATAACTAAAAATATTATTGAAAGCCACGGCGGCAAAATATGGTTTGAAACCCAAGAGGGCAAGGGAACGACTGTTTTTTTCAGCCTGCCGCTACTCACGGAAAAAATATAGATTTTATTATTTATATTTAAAATTTTAACAAACTTACGCCAGGTAGTAGAAATTCGGCAGTTTAGGAAAGCCTGGCAAGAATTAATTTTGCAAACTAACGGTGAACAATAAGGCTAATTTCGCATCGGGTGATGAGCTGTTAGCCAAATTTTCACTACCTGGTATGAAAAAAATCTTAATTATTGAAGATGAAAAAATTCTTTTAGAAGTTTTGCGAAAAAAAATAGATCAGAAAGGATATGATGTTTCTGTGGCCGAAGACGGCGAAGAAGGATTAAGAAAAATGCGAGAAGTAAGGCCGGATTTGATTTTGCTGGATATAATGATGCCCAAAAAAGACGGTTTCGGAGTTCTAACCGACATGAATCAGGATGAGGAGCTGGCTAAAATCCCGGTTATAGTAATTTCCAATTCCGGCCAGCCGGTGGAGATAGAGCGGGCAAAAAAGCTGGGCGTCAAAGAATTCTTAATCAAAGCTAATTTTGAGCCGGACGAAGTGATTGAAAAAATGAAAAAAGTTTTGGGCGACGGAGATTCTTCTCAAAAAAGCGGCAGCAGAGAAAAAGGGAAAAAATCAGGTCATAGCGCCGGTAAAATCTTAATTGTTGAGGACGATAAATTTCTGCGGGATTTAATATCCAAAAAGCTGGTGGCGGAAGATTTTGAAATTTCTTCCGCGACCGACGGGACGGAGGCCCTGAATGTGGTCGGTCAGGAAAAACCCGACTTGATTTTGCTGGACATAATTTTGCCCGGGATTAACGGGTTTGATGTTTTGAAACAGCTGAAGGACGACGCCCGCTTCAGCAAAATTCCGGTTATAATTTTGAGCAATTTGAGCCAGACCGAAGATGTCAAAAAAGGAGTGGAATTGGGAGCGGTTGATTTTTTGATCAAGGCGCATTTTACGCCAACCGAAATTGTTGAAAAAATAAAGCAGATATTAAAATGATGAGATGAAAAGGCGAAACAGACATCCATGGTTTTTTAGCTTGTTTTTGATTTTGGCCGCGGCAGCAGGCCTTTTTTTGCTTTTGCAGAAGAAGTCCGGCTTTGAAGTGGTGCCTGCCAAAAAAGAAGGGCAGGCCCAAAACGAGCAATTTTTGGAAGCCGGAGAAAAAAGCCCGATTTCCGGCTTGTCCTGCTCCAATGCTTTGCGCCGGCCAATAGCTATTATGTTGAGCGACGACGCGGAAGCAAGGCCTTTGTCGGGAATTTCGGAAGCGGATATAGTATTTGAAATGCAGGTGGTTGAGAGCACCATTACGCGCGTTATGGCTGTTTATGTTTGCGGCAATCCAAAGGAACTGGGTTCGGTGCGCTCAGCCAGGGATAGTTTTATTCCGTTAGCGCGGGGGCTCGACGCCGTTTTGGCTCACTGGGGAGGTGAGCATGCCGCGCTTGAAAAATTGAACGCGGGTTTCATGGATAACCTTGATGCGTTCAAAGACGAGGTGGTGACTTTTTTCCGTAAGGCCGGAGTGCCCCAGCCCCACAACGGTTTTACATCTATGACAAGATTGGTTAGCCGCGCCAAAAAAATGGGCTATCGCCTGGAAAACAAATTTGCAGGGTATCCGCATTTGGCCGACAAATCAACGATAAGTCAGGCAAAAACTTTGGCGGTTGGCTATTCCGGAATTTACGCTGTTAAATATGAATATGATCCGGCCGGCAATTCATATTTGCGTTGGCGGGGCGGCGCTAAGGAAATTGATAAAAACAGCGGTCAGCAATTGGCCGCCAAGAACGTTGTGATTATGCGCGCGTCTTCAAAAGCGCTTAACGAGCAATATAATTCCGTTCAGGTTGAGGGCGAAGGCAAAGCAACGGTCTATCGCAACGGGGAAGAAATTTCCGGGACCTGGAAGAAAAGTGCCGGAGACCAAACCAGCAAGCTGTTTTTTTACGATGAAAAAGGCGCTGAAATAAAATTTGTGCCGGGGCAGATTTGGGTGGAAATTGTTGAGCCCGGGCAGGCGGTCACATACGAATGAATATCCGAATTTAATACGAATTATGCGAATGGCCAATAAAATTATAGAGCAGGAACTTTGTTATAAGCTGAATGGTTTATTTTTTGAGGTTCAAAATAGGCTGGGCCGATATTTGACCGAAAAACAATACGCCGACGGTTTGGAATTTTTATTTAAAGAACATCAGATATTATATGAAAGAGAAAAGGAAATTTTAATTCCTTTTGGTGAGGGCAAAATAGGAGGCAACAAAGTAGATTTTATTATTGAAGGTAAAATTATAATAGACATAAAAGCCAAAAAATATATTACAAAGGAAGATTATTTGCAGATGCGGAGGTATTTAGAGGCGGCAAATCTGCAAGTAGGCTTATTAGTAAATTTTAAAAGCCAGTCGGTCACAATTAAACGCGTTTTAAGCCGAGTCGCTAATCCGCATAATTAGGATATAATTCGCATACCTATTCGTATGTTATACTTCTACTACGGCGCGGAGACATTTTTAATGCGCCAGAAGGTAAATTATGAAATCAGCCGATATAAGGCCAAACATCAAAGCGGTCTTAATTTCGGCCGTTTTGATTTGGCAAAAGAGGGGGCGTTTGAGAAGCTAAAAAATTTTGTGGATTCTTTTTCCATGTTTGCGGAAAAGAAATTGGCGGTGGTTGAAAATCCGCTTGAAGCCCCAAAAGAAGCCCAAGAAAAACTGCTGGATTTTATTGGTGAGGGCGGCATTTCAAAAGACGAAGAGAGGTTTTTGATTATTGTTCAGGAGTTAAAATTAAACGAAGACAAGCGGGCGAAAGAAAAATATATCCTCGGAGGCGCTGCCGGAAAAGATGTTTTTAAAAAATTAACCAACAAGGGCGTCAATTGCGAAGAATTCAATATACTGGAAGGCGTAAAACTTGAAGCTTGGATAAAAAAGGAAATGCAAGAATCCGGCGGCCAGATTGATAACTCGGCCGTCAAAAAAATAGCCGCTTTTGTCGGTTCCGATCTCTGGCAGGTGCACAATGAAGTTAATAAATTAGCAAGCTTTAAAGCCGGCAAGTTGATAGTTGGGGATGATGTTGATGCTTTGGTCAGATCCAAAATTGAAAGCGATATTTTTAAAACCATTGATGCGCTGGCAGCCAGAAATAAAACAGCGGCCTTTAAATTTTTGTACCGCGATTTAGCCAAAGGCGAATCGGAGATATCGTTGCTGGGCATGCTGGTTTATCAATTCAGGAATCTTTTGTTGGTTAAAAGCCAGATTGAGCAGGGCACGCCTTTTTACGGCTTGGAAAAAAAGTTAAAAATGCATCCTTTCGTTTTGCGCAAAACTTTTGAGCAGGCAAAAAATTTTTCTTATACTTCACTTAAAAAAATCTACGAGCGGTTAATGGAAATTGATTTGGCTATTAAAAGCGGACAAATTGAGCCGGGGGTTGCGCTGGATTTGGTGGTGGGGGAAATCACATCATAAATCAAAAATTCCCCTCTTTTTAAAGAGGGGCTAGGCCCGCTTCGCTCTCGCGAAAGCGAGGCGAGGGAGATTTAAAAAACCGCCTTTCGGCGGAGTTTTTTTGTTTATTTATTAATCAGCTTCATTAGTCGGGATTTCTTACGGGCGGCCGCGTTTTTCTTGATCACTCCGCGCTTGGCCGCTTTATCTATGGCCTGATAGACAGCGGAAATCATTTTTTTGGCCTCCTCTTTTGAACCGGCAGCAATGAGTTTCTTGATTTTTTTAGTCGCGTCTTTAACCGCTTTTTGGCGCGCCACGTTCAAAACTCGGCGCTTGAGCGTTTTACGCAGTTCCTTTTTAGCTGATGCTTTGATAGGCATATAATCAGTTTATGGTTTTTAGTTATTAGCTTTTAGTTATGAAGCTGAATAAAATATAGCAGAAAAATTATTTTTTGGCAAATTTTAGAGCCCATACTCTTTTTTAAAAAATTAGCCAGCCGTTCTCTGATAGAACAACTGGCTAATGATAGGCTTTGTTTTTTTAGGGCATAGATTGCATAAAATGCGCAATATTTGCCCAAATTTCTTTTTTTGTCAGCAAGGCAAAACGGTCGAGGCTTTTAATGTGCCATTCTGCCAACTTATCTTGCGTCACGAGTACGTGATCTCTGTCGCTCCGGTTTACGGGGTAATCCGCGTCTAGCCAATAGAAGAGCGCGGTCTTGTCTTGAATAGTTTCCAGCCATAATCCTCCTTGTGGTTTTGATCCATTTGATCCAAAGATATCCGGATATTGCGGCGAAAATTCATCTAAAGTCAAGACACCACGTTTTTGCAGGAGTGAGTGTATTGGCTCAGTTTCGGCCAATTTGTTAAGGAATTCCAAATTCGAATTGGCCATGGATAACAGTTTCTCCTTCGGGTATTGTTTCTTTTTAGGTTTTTTCTTTGGCTTGCCCCTCGTTATTCTCTCAATTTCTTTCTTGATAAATTTCGGTATAATTACTCTCATTCGGACACCCTCCTTTGTATTGGATTTATGATAAGAACAATTTAAGAAAGCATATCAGATAATTTAATTTTTGGCAAATTTTTTGAGTTTGTCTATCTCATTTTTTATCTTCATCGCCTCGTCAAACTGCAAATTGCGATTGGCAAGGTCCATTTTGAATTGGAGTTCTTTGATGTATTCTTTTAAATATTCCTTGCCCTCCGTAGTCTTTTTGACTTTCGTAGCTTTAGCGAAGAAGGTGGCGAAGGAGGGTTTTTCGGTTTGGACGATTGAAGGCCGAATTCCCTTTGTTATAGCTTGTGGCCGTAGGTTATGTTTTTTGTTATATTTCTCCTGAATTTTGCGCCGGCGATTGGTTTCGTCAATTGCGCGTTTCATTGAATAGGTGATTTTGTCGGCGTACATAATGGCCAGGCCCGCGGGATGTCGCGAGACGCGGCCGATGGTTTGAATGAGCGTGGTTTCGTTGCGCAAAAAGCCCTCTTTGTCCGCGTCCAAAATCGCCACCAGCGAAACTTCGGGCAGATCCAAGCCTTCGCGCAATAAATTTACTC
>JAHIST010000028.1 GCA_018818145.1 Patescibacteria group bacterium | reverse complement strand
TTTTTAGGGCCGCCGATTCTTTTTAAAGATAGCAAAAAATGATGCCGCAAGGCATTTTTAAATTTAACCTGCAATTTTATCCCCACACCTATGCATAGGTGTGGGGATCTATTTGACCAAAATGTTTTTTAAACTTAAAATGGAAATGAGGGAAACCCCCAGACCACGGATTTATGTCCGTGGCTTTAAGGAATATCCTTTGGGTATTAAACCATTCATCTACGAGCTGACCCCCACACCTATTTAGGTGTGGGGGCTGACGCCCGTTGCATAATGGTGAGGGGGTAAAATTATGGAAAAGAGCCAAGACATTTTACGGAGGGCTCTGGATTTGACTTTGGCAATTTATCGCCTGACCGATAAATTGCCAAAAGGCGAAGTCTTGATTTCGCAATTGCGCAAATTAGGCAATGAAGCGGTGGGCGATTTAATAATGGATAATTTTTCCGGCGCGCGGAAAAAAATTGATTTGTTGCTGATTTATTTTAAAATTAGCCAGGCGCAAAATTGGGTTTCTGAAATAAACTGGCTTATATTAAAAAATGAGTACCAGAAGCTGAATCTAAAAATTGCTGGTTTCTGGGCAGGCGAGCGGCCAAAAGAAGAAAAAAGAGAAAATATAATGTCGCACAACATAGGCAACATTGCGCAATATAAAATGTCGCACAACGTTGCTGTAGAACAGGCGCTTTTAGAGCCCGTCCAGCGACGAGGCAACCTTTCTTCTCGGCAGCAAAAAATTCTTGAGGAGTTCAAAAACAAGGATTTAGTTAAAATGGTAGATTTGATTCCCCTTTTTAAAAAGACCATCTCTGAAAGAACAATTAGAAATGATTTGCAGGTTTTGATTAAGAATAAATTAATTAATAAAAAGGGAGAGCGTAAAAGCACGGTATATTTTTCAAATTAAATCCCCACACCTATGTATATGTGTGGGGATGAAAGCAATAATTTATCGGCAATCAATTTTTAGTGAATTTGCCGATAAAAATGTCTATTGCCGATAAATTACAAATAGAATTTTTTATGAAATATAAAATTGCAAACCCCGTTAGAATTTTAATTTAACAGAATAAATTTTAAAATTCGTTCTATGAAAAAAATAAAAAAAGCCGTAGTAGCTGTGGCTGGTTCTGGAACGCGCCTTTTGCCCGCTACCAAAGCCATGCCCAAAGAAATGCTGCCGATAGTAGACAAGCCCATAATTCAACTGGTGGTTGAAGAATTGGTTGGGGGTGGCATTGAAGATATAATTTTAGTCACTAAATGGGACAAAAAACCGCTGGAAGATCATTTTGACTATAACTGGGCGCTGGCCGAAGAGTTGAAGAAGGCAGGCAAAGACAAACTTTGGGCGGAGATTAAAAAAATTTCCGAGCTGGCCAATTTTATTTATATCAGGCAAAAGGGACCTTATGGCAACGGAACGCCGATTTTGTCGGCGGCTAATTTAGTTGAGGGCGAGCCGTTCGTTTTCGCTTTCGGAGACGACTTGGTTAAATCAAAAGTTTCTTTTACGAAACAAATGGTTGACGACTATGCCAGGCATGGCTGTCCCATGATTGGCGTCCAAGAAGTGACGGTGAAAGACGTTGTGCGCTACGGCATCGTCAAGCTTAAAAAGGGCACGATGGAGATAGAAGATATTATTGAAAAACCCAGTCCGGAAGAAGCGCCTTCGCGCTATGCTGATTTCGGGCGCATGATTCTTACGCCTGAGATTGTCAAGACTTTAAAAAAGACGGCTCTCGGCAAGGGCAATGAGCTTTGGATAGTTGACGCAATCAGGGACTATGTAAAAAACGGCGGCAAATTCCTGGCAAAAAAAGTTGAGGGCGGCGAATGGCTGACTACCGGCGACCCTCTTAATTACCTGACTACGACTTTAAAATATGCCGTTGACAGACCGGAGCTTAAAGACGACTTGAAAAAATTAGCTAGAAAAATATTCTGTTAAGAATCTTGGCAAGCTTTTGTTATAATTAAATGAACAATCGCGATGAACAGCAATTTTTGGAGTTTTATGATCAGTATGTAGATAAAATTTACCGCTACATATTTTTTCGTGTTGGGTCTGAAGAGCTGGCTAAAGATTTAACCTCGGATGCTTTTTTAAAATCTTGGCAATACTTGAATAAAGAACAGGAAGCAGTTAATGGCAAACAGCCGAAAGGGCAAAAACAATTAGACAATCCGCGCGCGTTTATTTATCAGGTGGCGCGTAATCTGATTGCCGATAATTATCGGCAAAAGGACAGAGCGCCGATATCGCTTGAAGAAATTGCCGATAAAAGAATTGCCGATAAAACAGACGGGCCGGTGGAACAGGTAATGCTGTCTCTGGAGATTGAGTCGGTTAAAAGCGCCTTATCTTGTTTAAGCGAAGATTATCAGGAAATCATTATTTGGCGCTATCTGGATGAGCTGGAAATAAAAGAAATTGCCGAAATTTTAGAAAAATCAGAAGGGGCGGTGAGAACGCTTTTATCAAGGGCGTTGACGAGCTTAAAGGAAGTTTTGAAATAAATTTCTAATTATTTTAATTTCTAATTGATCTAATGAAATCCCAAATCCCAAGCACCAAATAACAAATAATATCTAAACACCAATGACCTAAATTCTAAAAGAGTTTGAAATTTTGAATTTGGAAAATTGTAATTTATTTGGATTTTGGGATTTGTAATTTGGGATTTGATTAGAAATTAGGTTAATTAGGAATTAGAAATTTACATTTTAGCAAGATGGTTTTACGGCTTAAACATAGGAATTTTAAGATAGCTGTAATACTTTAGCTATTTCCCCGTCATCTTTAATAATGAAAGAAAAAGACCTGATCAGTAAAATTCAGTTGCTTAAACAAATAAAACCCCAAAAAGATTGGGTTGTTTTTTGTCGTGCCAATTTGGCTGTGAGAATTCGGCTGGAGCGCAAACAGGAGCTTCTGAATAGCGATATTTTCGCCCTGCAGGGACTTTTCTCCTTTTTGCGGGGAATCAGACCGCATTATGTTTTTAAAGCCCTGTACGCTGTATCCTTAGCTTTAGCGATAGTTTTAGCCGGAGGGGGACTGACAGTTTGGGCGGCTATGAAAAGCCTGCCCGGCAGTCCTTTTTATGGCGTAAAGATAGCGATGGAAAAGGCTTATTTATCGGTTGTTTCGGCAGAAGAGAAAAATAAATTGCAAGGAGAAATGACTAATAGGCGTCTGCAGGAGCTGCGCGCGGTTTTAGATAGTTCAGGGTCAGCGGCGGATAAAGGCGAAAAAGCCAAAATGGTTGTAAAGCAAATTCAACAGCAGCTGAATACAACTAAGGATGGATTGCCCAAGCTCAGCCAAAAAGAATCAAAAACAAGCGTTTCTGTCACCAAGGCGGCAAAAGAGCAGGCAGACCAAATAGGAAAAGCTTTAATGTCAGCCAGGGAAAGCCTGTCTGGCGAAGTTAATCAGAATTTAGGCGAAAAGATGGCCGAGGCGGCTGAAACAGCCGATAAAACCAGCACCCAAGCCTTAGAAATTTTATCCAAATCATCGAGTGTTGACCAAACAGAGGTTTTGGCCGGCGTGCAGAATAAGATACAGCAGATAGAAGACAAGATTAAGGCCGTTGAGGGGAAAATAGCGGCGGCTGCTCCTGTTGCCGATAAATTGCCGATAAGAGCGGTTTTGATAAAAGACCAATCCGATAAAGCACAGGAGCTTTTAAATCAGGCGAAAGATAGTCTGCAAAAAAAAGATATTTCCGGGGCGCTGGAAAGCCTTAAAGCAGCCGCCGAAATAGCCAATGGAGCCGAAAGAATAGCGGAGGGTTTGCTGATTCCTATTGACACAAAGACTGATTCTAACGCTAGCAGCACGAGTTCTCCCGGGGCGGGTTCTATTCAATAAATTGTTTCGGAGGATTTGAAAAATACCTTGAATTATGAAATCTCATTTGCCTCCCCTCCTCAGATGAGGAGGGGCCAGGGGAGGTGTTGATTTTATCCAAAACACCACCCCTTCTCAATCCTCCCCTCAACTGAGGGGAGGAGGAAATCTTAGTTTCGTAATTCAAAGTAAATATAAAATTATCCACAAATAGGTTTGGTTGACACAAATAGCAACTTTATAATAGAATAAGTATAATTAAAGGAAAAAGACCATTTTGCCAGCATAAGGCCTCTTGTTTGTAAACCCCATTTGGGATTTATAAACAAGAGGCCTTGGCAAAAGAGTGGAATGGAAAGGTCGACAAATATCCGGGGTTTAAATTCCTCGAATATTTTGTGTTCCATTCGCAATGGCTTTTGTCACTCTGTGGGTGATCACCCGAAGGGTGAAAAAAAAGAATCAAACATAAAAAATAAGTCGAATTCAGAGAATTTGTTTCTATCTGGTCCCCCATCC
>JAHIST010000003.1 GCA_018818145.1 Patescibacteria group bacterium | reverse complement strand
TCCACCACACAAAATTCCTTATAAAGCCAACGTCGCCGCGCTGAAAAAACTTGGTGCGGAAATAATCATTGCGCCAAGCGCCGTCGGTTCGCTCAAAGAAAAAATCAAGCCCGGCGATTTTGTTATCTGCGACCAGTTTATTGACCGAACAAAAAAACGAGACGCTACTTTTTTTCACGGCCCGAGGGTCGCCCACATTGAAACCGCATATCCCTATTGCGAAAATTTGCGAAAAATAACTGCCAATCAAGCAAAAAAATTAAATCTTAAAGCCCATCCGAAAGGAACTGCGGTGATAATTGAAGGACCGAGATTTTCAACCGTGGCCGAAAGTATTTTTTATGCCAAAATGGGCTGTGATGTCATTAATATGACCCAATATCCCGAAGTCGTTTTAGCCGCGGAGCAGGGGATTTGCTATTTGAATATCTCGCTTGTTACCGATTACGACGCCGGAATTTATGCCGGCAAAAAAGTCAAGCCCGTCTCAATTGGCGAAGTTTTGGCGAATTTCAAAAAAAACACCGCCAAACTTAAAGAATTAATTTCCGAAATCATCAAAAACCTGCCTACGAAGCGAACCTGCGATTGCCAGCAAAAAGCGGAAAGGGCGACAATTTGAGATCTTATGAATTTTTTTAGAAAAAGAAAATGCCGTCTTGTTAGACGGCATACGGCATAGTGTTAATTACAGCGAGTTATAAAGTTTGCCAACAGCTGACGTAGTAGCTACTAATAAACCAGCCCAAACTGCCAAGCTCCATAAGATCGTCTTTGCTCATACGTGTAACTATTTCTTCTTCATAGCAAACAAGTAAACTTCCAGGACTTTGACCGCTACACCTTAGATTGGGATTGTATTTATGAAGAATAATCAATCCTTCTGCAACTTGGAGTCCTTGCGCTTTATCCTTATTTTTTCTAGTTAAAGCTCCCTCTGTAATTATTTTCTTGACGTCATCGATGGTCATAAATCCTCCTTTCCTCCTTATTTACAGCCTAATGACTTGGAAATAAAATGAACTGTTTCATCATTATAATACTCCCATAATTAACAAAATGTCAATAACGTAACAGCGTAAAAGGTAATCAAAAAATTTCAACTGGGCTCTTGACTCATAAATTCAAATAAAATATAAACAATGAAACCTTCCATAATTTTTACCTCCACAACCGAACACTTGGTGGAAAATTTGAAAAAGAAAGCCAGGGGCCTTGAGCTGATTTTGCCTGAAAAAAATAAAGAAGGGAAAAGATTTTTTCCGGACGGCGAAATTTATATGCGAATCCGCGGCGTAAAAAACCTGAAAGGCAAACGAGTGATTGTCTTACATTCGGGCGCTCCCAACCCAAACGACGGCTTAATGGAATTAAAACTGCTGCTGCACATTTTGCGCGACCACACTATAAAACCGGAATTATTTTTCACTTATTTCCCTTACGGCCAGCAGGACCACGTGTTCCAGCACGGCGAGGGCAATGTCGCCGAAAGTCTAATTAAAAAATTTCTGCATTACTACGAAGTCCAAAAAATCTACGCTATTGACCCGCATTTTGGAAAAATGGCTTGGGTTAAAAATTATCCCATAATCAGTCTTTCCTCAATTCCGATTTTATTGGCCAAAGCTAAAGAGGATTTTGGCGACCCCGCTAAGCGGGGCGAAGATATTTTGTTTCTCTCGCCCGACAAGGGCGGAAAAAGGCGGACCGGCATAAAAGGATTAAAGAAAAAAAGACTGGATTCTTTCAGGGTAGAAAGCTATTCGCCGCAAATACCCATTGAAGGAAAAATAATAGGGGTTATTGACGATTTGCTGGAAACAGGCGGCACTCTTTACAAATTCCACGAAACTGTTATAAAATCAGGTGCAAAGGAAGCAATCGCGCTAATAACCCACGGCGTGTTGAATTCAGGCATAAAAAGGGTAAAAGAGAAATTTTCAAAACTTTATCTGACCAACACCATAAACAGAAAAGGAGCGAATGTTGATATAACCGATTTGATTATAAAAACTTTTAGGCTTTAATAAGCAAATCGGTTGTATTAAAAATTTTAGAGGAGGTGGCGGATGAAAAAATGTCTGATAGTGACGGCTATTGCTATGTTCTTATTTGTTTTTTTCTGGCTGATTATTCCGGTGTTTGCCGGAGGAATAACAATTGTTATCCATCCTGATCCGGGAGAAATTTCCGCGGAATATATGAAATTCGCCGAAAAATTTTCTCAAGCGCTGATTAAACAAGGCAAGAAAGCTCCCTTGGTGGAAAACTATCAAATATTAATAGCTGAAAGATGGAATGAGGCTTCTGGCGAGCGCAAGGAAAAACTCATCGGGATTATTTTAAAGCGGACGGATAAAGTGCCGCTTTGGTTCATAAAAACAGAAGATCTTAAAAAATATCCGGAAGAAATAGAAGCAGCGGCCGAAGAGGCGGCCGAAATTACTCATCGTCTTTTAAAAGACTTTGAAAAAACTTTCAAAAAAACAAAAAAACAAAAAATTTCCATATAGAATCCTGAGGGCCATCGTGGCCCTCTTTCTTTTTTTAAAAAAGAGTGATAAAATGATAAAATGAAATCTAATTATCGCAACTATGAAAAATAATTTAGGCGTTATCGGGCTGGCTACAATGGGCGCTAACTTAGCGCAAAATTTAGCCGACCATAATTTTCGCGTGGCGATTTATAACCGCACGGGCGCGCGCACCGAAGAACTAATAAAAACTTACGGTAAAGATAGGGGGCTGGTGCCTTTTTATAATTTAAAAGATTTTATTGCGAGCCTTGAAAAACCGCGCGTTGTTTTGCTAATGGTGCAGGCGGGAGCAGGCACCGACGCGGTCTTGGAGGAAGTATGCGGGCTGCTGCAAAAAGGCGACATTGTGATTGATGGCGGCAATTCGTTTTTCAAAGATACAATCAGGAGAGAAGCAGCCGCCAGGGAAAAAGGCTTGAATTTTGTCGGTATGGGCGTTTCGGGCGGCGAAGAAGGAGCGCGGCGCGGCCCGGCCATTATGCCGGGCGGCTCGCTTGCGGCCTGGGAAAAAATCAAACCCATCTTCAGCCAAATCGCGGCTAAAGATTTTAAAAATGACTGCTGTATCAATTTAATTGGCGCCAACGGCGCCGGCCATTTTGTCAAAATGGTGCATAACGCCATTGAATATGTTGACATGCAGCTGATTGCCGAAATTTATTGGATGATGAAGCTGGGCTTGCGGCTGAAAAACGAACAAATGGCGGAAATTTTTGCCAAATGGAACAAAGACAAGCTTAACTCGTATTTAATAGAAATCACCGGTAAAATTTTAAAAACAAAAGACAAAAAAGGAAAATACGTGCTTGACTATATTCTTGATTCGGCCGGCAACAAAGGAACCGGAAAATGGACTTCGCTGGAATCACTGGACCTCGGCGTGCCGTCTTTCAGCATTTCAGCGGCTGTTTTTGCCAGATATATTTCCGCTTTCAAAAAAGAACGGATAAAAATTTCCGGCTATTATAAAAAGAATTGGATAAAAACGAGGTTAAGCGCCAAGCAGCTGGAAAAAGCTCTCTACGCCGCAAAAATTTTAGCCTACGCCCAGGGATATGAGCTGATTTATCTTGCCAGCAAAAAATATAACTGGAATATCAATCTAAAAGAGCTGTCGCGCATCTGGCAGGGCGGCTGCATTATCCGCGCAAAATTTTTGGATAATCTTTACCGGATTTTCAAAGAAACTCCTAATTTGGAAAACATTCTGCTTTCAAAATATTTCCGCGCCGAAATCAGCAAGAATATCAAAGATTTGCGCGAAGTTGCGGCTCAAGCAATAAAAAATTCTCTGCCTGCGCCGGCGATCCTGTCCTGCCTAACATACTTTGACAGCATCGCTTCTAAAAATCTTCCGGCCAATCTCTTGCAGGCCCAGAGAGATTTTTTCGGCGCGCACACATTTCAAAAAAAAGTTGACGGAGAGTTCTTCCATTATCAATGGGAATAAAAATAAAAAATTTTTTCAGCGCGAAAGAAGCAGCTTGCCAAGCTGGGCAGGATTTGTCAAAAAAATTAAATTCAGTTAAAAAAACCGGCCGAAACTCCCTGCTTCTGCTTTCCGGCGGTTCGGCCTTTGGCATTCTGGATTATATTGAAGCCAATGCGCTCGGAAATTATCTGACGATTTGCCTGCTTGATGAACGATATGACTCCGGCAACCAAAATAATAATTTTATCCAGCTGACTAAAACTGACTTTTACCGCCTGGCCAAAAAAAACTGCTGTCATTTTATTAACACTTCTGCTAAAAGAGGCCAGACGCAAAAACAATTAGCTAATTATTTTGAAAGAGAACTGAAAAACTGGAAAAGGAACAATAAAAAAAGCTCTATTTTTGCTACGATTGGCATGGGCGCCGACGGCCATATTGCCGGCATTATGCCGCTTCCGGAAAATGACAGATTATTTAAAAAATTATTCTGCGGCAGAAACTGGATTGCTTCATACGACGCCAAAGACAAAAATCCGTACCGGTTTAGAATCACGACAACTATCGCATTTTTAAAATTAATTGACCGGGCATTCGGCTTCATCTGCGACAAAGAAAAAACGGCTAATTTTAATAAAATAACAAGCCCGGGCAAAATTTCAGAATTGCCGTGCCGAGCTTTAAAAAAAATCAAAAATCTAAAAATTTACACTGATATAAAATAAATCCCCACACCTTATGCTATCCTCCGCACCAAATTTGGTGTGGGGACTCGTAACGGGATCTTAAAAAGGTGTGGGGATAAAACCGGCTATAAAATTATGCCCTCAAAGAAATTTATCATTTTTGGCGCCAGCGGCGATTTGGCAAAAAAACGGCTTTATCCGGCGCTTTTTGAGCTGTTTATAAAAGATATTAAATTTGACGAGTATGTCGGATATGGCCGTTCCCGATTTAATCAGAAACAATTTGGAGAATTGGCAAAAAATGCGTTGGCGCAAAAAGGCTGTGTCGGTCAAGAAGATTTTCTGGCGCGCTTTAAATATTTTTCCGGCGGCTATGACAAAGAGGGCATCAAAAACCTTAAAAGCGAACTGGCGCCGGAAGATAAAATTATTTTCTATTTATCAATTCCCACTTCCTATGAATTAGTCAATGATATATTAACCGGCCTGGACGTCAATAACTTAATTAACAAAAAAACGCAAATAGTGCTGGAAAAGCCGTTCGGCAGTGATTTTGTTTCGGCAAACAAACTTAATCGTCTGTTGCTGCAATATTTCAACGAACGGCAAATTTACCGCATTGACCATTATTTAGCCAAAGATTTGGTACGCGATCTTCTAACTTTGAGATTTGGCAATTCTATTTTTGAGCCCCTCTGGAACAACAAATATATTGAGGGCATTGCAATTAAAATAGAAGAAGCCGTCTGCATTGAGAACCGCGGCGAATTCTACGATCAGACCGGCGCTGTGCGCGACATCCTGCAAAATCATGCGCTCCAACTTCTGGCTTTAACAGCTATGGACCAGCCCAAAGAACTTTCGGCCGAATTGATTCGCCAAGAAAAACAAAAAATATTTAAAAAACTGCGCCTTTTTAAAAAAAGGGGAATAGAAAATATAAAAATCGGGCAATACTGCGGCTATTGCGACAAGGAGCATATAAAAAAAGATTCTCTGACCGAAACTTTTGCCGAACTGACGGCAGAGATTAACTCGCCGCGCTGGAAGGGCGTGCCAATTACTTTACTCACCGGCAAAAAACTGAAAGAGCAGTCAACCGATATTATCGTAAAATTCAGATTTCCGCAAAGCCACCCCTGGAAAAAACAGACGGACTGCCTGCAAAATAACGAACTCTGCTTTAATATCCAGCCAAAAAATCACATTGAGCTGAAATTAAATTTTGGATTTGACGCTCAAAAAAAATGCGCCACGCCCATAAATTTGAAATTCGGCTTTCAGGACAACCGATTTATGTTTAAAGACGCCTACGAAAACGCGCTCAACGACTTGCAAAAAGAAGACCAAAGCATTTTTCTAAGCTCGGAGGAAATCCTGCTTTCCTGGAAATTTATAGATCCGATAATCAATCTGATGGATAAAAATAGGACAAAACTGCTAAAAATTTATTGATTAAGGGGGTTTTACTAAACCTAACCCGGATTGTCTGCCGGGCTTTCTTTTGCCCAGCTTTTTCTCCCTATCGGGGGGAGGGGGACTTGACAAGAAATTTAAAAAGAGTAAAATGGAATTATATAAGCTTTAATTATTTAAATAAACTTTCATGGAAAAAAATCAAAATGGAATTCAGCATCGCCTTAAAATAATTGAAGGGCATATCAAGAAAGTCCGGAAAATGGTTGAAGACCAACAATACTGCATTGATATTTTAAATCAGTCCTTGGCGGTCCAGCGCGCGCTCAAAGAAGTTGACGCTTTGATATTAGAAAAACATTTAAAGAGCTGCGTCACCGACGCTATCAAACACAACAAAAGCGCCAAATCTTTTAAGGAACTGCTGGAAGTTTTTAAACGCGCTAATCATTAAATTCTAATTTTATTATTAATTAGCCCGGCTTTAATCTTGGCTTTAACCGATGCTGGCAACAGCGATTGGCAGGGCCGCTGTAGCCGGGTAAAAATATGATGGGCTATTATGACTGGCCGATGATGGGCGGTTGGGGATTTGGCGGGATGATGATTTTTAATCTCATTTTTGGAATTTTAATCATTGTCGGCCTGATTTATCTGGTTAGATATCTAATCAGAGGCGGGCACTCCCAAATTTCAGCCGAAGATTCAGCTTTAAACATTCTTAAAGAGCGCTACGCCAAAGGAGAAATTGATAAAAAAGAGTTTGAGGAAAAAATGAAAGATCTAAAATAATTTAATAATAAAAGAATTCTGTTAATTACTATGGAGCAGAAGGCAAAAGAGTATATTTATTATGTCCAAGGCATGCATTGCGCTTCCTGCGAGATTTTGATAGAGAAAAAAGTGCTGGAAATTGAAGGAATTGAATCAGCGGAGGCGTCAACGGCTAAGGGTCAGCTTTTGCTTGTCTCTAGGGGAAAAGAACTTAGTCCGGAAATGCTTAATAAAATCTTCACGGGTTCGGGCTATATTTTTTCCGGAAAGCCTTTCTTAAATCAAAAATCAGCCGTCGGCGTTAACGGCTGGCTAATTTTTAGCGTTTCTTTGCTAATTATTTCTATTTTTTATTTCCTGCAAAAGACCGGCCTAGGCTCACTGGCAACGCTTAACTCAAAATCCGGTTACCTTAGTTTTTTAGTGTTTGGAGTCTTGGCGGGCGTTTCCAGCTGCGCGGCGCTGGTCGGAGGGCTGGTGCTTTCAATGTCCAAACAATGGAGCGAACTTTACTCAGACAAAGATTCTTTTTGGCAAAAATCGCAACCCCATCTTTTGTTTAACGCGGGCAGACTAATTTCATACGGCCTACTGGGCGGGATTTTGGGTTTAATCGGGGAAAAATTGCAATTTTCCATAACTGCTTCGTCAATTTTAGTTTTTGCTATATCAATTTTGATGGTTTTTTTGGCGCTCCAAATGCTGGGAATCAAAGCTTTTCAAAAATTTCAAATTACAATCCCAAAATTTATAACTAAAAAAATTGCCGATGAATCCAACTTCCACGGCCGCCTGATACCCTTTGTGTTGGGCGGCCTGACCTTCTTCTTGCCTTGCGGTTTTACCCTTACGGCTCAAGGTACGGCTTTGCTTTCGGGCAGCGCCCTTAACGGCGGGTTAATCATGTTTTTATTCGCGCTGGGTACCTCGCCAACGCTGCTGGCCATCGGCCTGACAAGCATAAAATTTATCAAAAACCACCGCCTCTCAGCCAATTTTTTAAAAACAGCGGCGATTCTGATTTTGTTTTTTGCCCTGTTTAATATAAACTCTCAGCTCAATATTCTTGGGGTGCCCAGCTTCAGCAGCTTAGCCGGCCAAATTACTAAAGGAAACGGCACCGACAGCCAGGCTCAAAGCGACAAAGATTTGGCGCCGGTTATCGCGGGAAAACAAATTTTGAAAATGCGGGCATCTTCATCCGGTTATTCGCCCAATTACTTTAAAGTTCGCGCCGGCGTGCCGGTCAGGTGGGAAATCTTTGATACGGGCACCAGCGGCTGTACTAACGCAATAATTTCGCGAAATCTTTTTGACGGAGAAATAGCGCTGACGCCCGGACAAACAAGCATTGAAGAATTTACTCCTGCCAAAGCCGGCAAATATCGTTTTTCCTGCTGGATGGGTATGGTTTCAGGAACGATTGAAGTCGCCAATCCCATCTAGCTTTATTTTATAATACAATGACTAAAATAATTTTAAAAATTAGCGGTATGCACTGTGCCTCATGCGCCGCAAATATTGAAAACGCCCTCAAGAAAAAAGAGGGCGTGTCTTCGATTAATGTCAATTTTGCCAATGAAAAAGCGTATCTGGAATTTGACCCGGCAAAAATAACGCTGGCCGCGATCCAAGAAGCGGCAAAAAAAATCGGCTATACATTAAACGAAGAAATAGAAATGACGGACGCGCACGAGCACGACCTTCATAAGGCCCAAAAAGAATCGGAAATAAAAAAACAAAGAAACAGATTTTTGGCGGCTTTAATTTTCGGTCTGCCGATAATCTACATGGTCATGGGCGATATTTTTGGCCTGCCAATGCCGGAATTTTTTGAAAATTTTGGCGCGCCCATTCAGGCAATTTTGGCGGCGGCAGTGATACTTGCCTGCTTTAACATCTGGACTTCTGGCGTAAAAAGTTTAGCGCGCCTACGCCCTAATATGGATTCGCTGATTTTTATCGGCACGGGGGTGGCATATTTTTACAGCCTGGCAATAGCAATTCTTTCGGCTTCCGGCAAAATCGCGCCGACTTTCCTTTATTTTGAAAGTGCGGCTTTAATTTTGATTTTTATTTCGCTGGGCAAATTTCTTGAGGCCAAAACTAAAGGCAAGACCAGCGAGGCGATAAAAAAATTGATGGACCTGCAACCCAAAGAGGCAACAATACTTAAATTTCCAATTTCCAATTTCCAATTTCCAAATAAATCCCAAATATCAAACTTAAATTTACAAACGAATAATTATATAGAGGTTAAAATACCGATAGACCAGGTTAAGGTAGGATATATTATTCTTGTTCGCCCCGGAGAAAAAATTCCGGTAGACGGCGTTGTGATAGGCGGCTATTCAGGCGTAGATGAAAAAGCGATAACAGGCGAGAGTATTCCGATTGAGAAAAAAATCGGCGATGAAGTTATCGGTGCCACCATCAACAAAACCGGCGTTTTGAAATTCCGGGCGACCCGCGTGGGTAAAGATACGATGCTCGCCCAAATCATAAAAATTGTTGAAGACGCTATGGGTTCCAAAGCGCCAATCCAGCTTCTGGCCGACAAGGTTTCTTTCTATTTTGTTCCGGCTGTCATAGGAATTGCGACAGTCGCGCTTTTAGTCTGGCTTGCCTTGGGCATGCCGCTTTCCTTTAGCCTGACGGTTTTCGTGGCGGTGCTGATTATTGCCTGCCCTTGCGCCTTAGGACTGGCTACCCCGACAGCTGTCATGATGGGAACAGGACTGGGCGCGCAAAAAGGAATTTTGATTAAAAGCGGCAAAGCGCTGGAAATGGCAAAAAAAATAAACGTGGTGGTATTTGATAAAACTGGAACTTTAACGAGAGGTGAACCGATCGTAACCAACATTTTGTCGGTTACGGAAATCACAAATCACAAATTACAAATTACAAACAAATTCCAAAGCGCAAATTCCAAAATACAAAACGAATTGACTGTTTTGCAAATTGCCGCGTCGGTGGAAAGATATTCTGAACACCCTCTTGCCCAAGCCATTGTCAATAAAGCAAAAGAAGAAAAATTGGAATTATCCGATGTCCAAAATTTTCAAGCGCTTCCGGGCAGAGGCGTTTTGGCAAAGCTACAAGACAGACAGATTTTGCTTGGTACAAGAAAATTAATGTCGGAAAATCAAATAGACCCCGCGCCTTATGAGGAAAAAATTGCCAGCCTTGAAAATCAAGGCAAAACAGTCATGATTTTAGCTCAAAATGAATCGATTATCGGTCTGATAGCGGTGGCTGACACGCTTAAAGAATATTCAAAAGAAGCAGTCGCGCTATTGCATAAAATGGGCAAAAAGACGGCAATTCTGACCGGCGACAACAAGCGAGTCGGCCAAGCCATTGCCAGAGAGGTCGGCATAGATGAAGTTTTGGCCGAAGTTCTGCCTCAAGATAAAGCAAATATCATTAAGCAACTCCAGCAAGGTTTAGAAATTGAAAATTTAAACATTGAAAATTCATTAAAAATTAAAAATTGGAAAATTGAAAATTCCCGTCAAAGGCGGGTTGTGGCCATGATAGGCGATGGCATTAACGACGCGCCGGCGCTGGCGCAGGCAGATTTGGGAATCGCGCTGGGCTCGGGCACGGACATTGCCATGGAAACGGGCGAAATTGTTTTAATCAAAGATGATTTGCGCGATGTAATAGCCGCTATTGATTTGAGCCGCTACACTATGGCCAAAATAAAACAGAATCTTTTTTGGGCTTTCTTTTATAATGTCATTGGAATTCCTGTGGCTGCCGGCGTTTTATATCCCTTGACCGGCTGGCTGTTAAATCCCATAATTGCGGCCGCGGCAATGGCCTTTTCATCCGTTAGCGTGGTTTCCAATGCCCTGCTTATGAAAAGATATAGACCAATAAAATTATAATTGTGGAAAACACGATTGACGGCAAGCTAATAAATTTATATAATTAAATCAATCCTTTCCTCACGGATGATAAGTTACTCTGGCCAAGAAAGGAGGATAGTTCTTTTTTCAAAATTAGGCAAAATTTTGTGAGGAAGAAGAGCTCCAAGTAACCAGGTTCCGGCGAAGGGAGCAAAGGGACGAAACGACTCAACCACACGCCTTGATTTGGCTAATCAAGCATCTCCGATGGTATTCGTCATCGAGACCGGGAAGATCGTACAGACATCCCCCGTAGGCTGCGCCATCGCGCTCCGAAAATGGAGAGAGGGGCCGAGGTGCGACGGAAAATAACACGCTTTCGCTAAGCAAAGGAGGGTAAAATGACCTTTCTTTCTTTCGGCGGCACGGGATGGGACCGTGTATCGCTATGAGGGATGACGGAGCCGAGACGCAGATTTGCGCTAGACTCTTATTATTGACAAGTCTACGTCTCGGCATCTTATTTGTTCTTTCATCATTTTTCTCGTTTTTTCAATTTAAGCCCCAAAAGGGGTTTTCTTTTTGAAAATTTTTAGGTAAAATGGAAGAAAATCCTCCCTAACCCTCCTTTTCCAAAGGAGGGAACAATAATTTTTCCCCTCTTTGTAAAAGAGGGCTAGAGGAGATTTTATAATTATGCCAGAACTCCCCGAAGTTGAAACAATCAAGCGCCAGCTGAATTTGCTGGCCACGAGCAAAAAAATCAAAGAGATAGAAGTTTTGCTGCCCAAAATTATCAAAGCGCCGTTAGCCGAATTCAAAAAAGCGGTGCAGGGCGCAAAAATCAGAGAATTTGACCGGCGCGCCAAAATCATAATTATCGGGCTGGACAACGACTGGAGTCTGTTGGTGCATTTAAAGATGTCCGGCCAGCTGATATATCAAAATCAAAAATTAAATATCCCCGGCATCGCCAAGCGAAGCGGGGCGGGCAAAAATCAAAAATTAAGAAAATACACACATATTATTTTTCATTTCTCCGACGGCTCTCATCTTTTATTTAACGATATGCGTCAATTTGGCTACATTAAATTGGTAAAAACGCATGGCTTGGAAGAATTTTTAGCCAAAGAGAAATTTGGACCGGAACCCTTTGATAAAGATTTCACTCTGGCGAAATTCGTGGTGCGACTAGACCGGCGGCCCAACGCCAGAATCAAACAATTTTTAATGGACCAGAAAAATATCGCCGGCATCGGCAATATTTATTCAGATGAGATTTTATTTGCCTCCCGAGTCCACCCTTTGCGCAAAATAAAAGACCTAAAACCGACTGAAGTCAAAAATATTTATCAAAACATCAAAAAAATTCTGGCTCAAGCCATAAAATTAAAAGGAACTTCGGCTGATTTGTATCTTGACGCTTTTGGCCACGAAGGCGATTTTCTGCGCTGCCTTAAGGTCTATGGCCGAGAAGACGAAAAGTGTGTAAAATGTAAAGGTAGGGTTAAGCGGATTAAAATTGGTGGCCGCTCGGCGCATTTTTGCCCCGAGTGCCAGAGATAAAAGTTTCCCCTCTTTGTTAAAGAGGGGTTAGGGGAGATTTTAGAAATTCAAAATCCTCCTCAGCCCTCCTTTACAAAAGAGGGAATTATATAAAAATGAAAAAAATTCTTAAATTTTTTGATGTATTAGAGGATAAAATTCGCCATAGCTTAAGCCATCGGCCGATTATTTACGCACTGATAGGAATCCTCGGAATCGTGCTGACTTGGCGCGGAATTTGGCATATCGCCGACAGCTTTGGCATCAGCGGCTGGCTTTCGGCTTTGCTTGGTATTATAATTTTACTTTCCGCCGGCCTGCTGGTAGCTATTGCTATCGGCGACGAAGTAATCATCAGTTCTTTTCGCGGACGCCGGAAAATTACCGAGGTCAAGCTGGAAGAAGCATTAACCTTAGTTGAGAAAGTTGACGATATAAAAAATTTGCTCGAAAAAATTGAGAAAAAATTAAGCAGTATAAAAAAAGAAGAAGAAGAGCTTGAAAGAGAGATTGAAAAACACATCTAAAATGAAAATAGTTGTCGTCTGCCACAATATCCGCAGCGCTTTCAATATTGGCTCAATTTTCCGCACGGCTGACGGTGCGGGCGTGGCAAAAATAATTTTGGGCGGCTACAGCGCCCATCCGCCGCACCCAAAACTTGAAAAGGTCTCTCTGGGCGCCCAAAATTTTATTCCCTACGAGCGAATTTGGCAAACTTGGCGAGTGATTGAAAATTTGAAAAAAAATGGTTATCATATTATAGCGCTGGAGAAAACCAAAAAAGCCAAAAATATTTTTAGCTGTAACCCCAAATTTCCTTTAGCGCTGGTTATGGGCAACGAAGTACGCGGGTTTTCAAAAGAAATATTAAAACGTTGCGACGAAACAATTTTTATCCCGATGCGCGGAAAAAAAGAGTCTTTGAATGTTTCCGTGGCGTTCGGAATAGCAATATACCAAATAACTAAAAACTATTAACTATTAACTATTTCATGGGTCGCATTCAAAAACTTCGCGAACAACGAAAATTAGAGGAGCAGCAACAACAAGAGCAAAAATCTCAAAAAAATCAAAAAATAATTTGGGGGATTGTTATCGGCGCGCTGATCTTTGGCGTAATTATTTATGTATTATCGGGCATTTTTGGCGGCAGCCAAAAAACCGCTTCTAATACCCAAACCGGCCAAACACCACAGCCAACCGAATCCGCCGCGCCGCCTCAAATTTTCCCCTCAATTAATCCATCAGCCAGCCCAAATATGCAAAACGAAAATAAAATTGCGGTTATTGAAACTGACCGCGGAAACATAAAACTGGAATTATATGCCAAAGACGCGCCAAAAACCGTGGCCAACTTTGTTGATCTGATCAGTAAAAAATTCTATGACGGGCTGAAATTTCATCGCGTTGTGCCGGATTTTGTAATTCAGAGCGGCGACCCAAAAGGCGACGGCACGGGCGGACCGGGCTATACTTTTAAAGACGAAATCAATCCTTGGAGC
>JAHIST010000027.1 GCA_018818145.1 Patescibacteria group bacterium | reverse complement strand
GACTCCTTCGATTGTCATTCTGAACGGGGGTTAGCGAAGCTAACCGTAGCGAAGAATCTAATCATTTAGATTCTTCGGCTCGCTACGCTCGCCTCAGAATGACCCCGCGCGCGGAGGCGCGGGGAAATTACTTTTATTATAGGGAATTTTTTGGGATTGCATTTTGGAATACTATTCCTAGGTATTATTTTAATGTTATTTTATTTTATAAATTTAAATAAATTATTTAGCTATTTAAAAAATAATTATCCGGCAAAATACCAAGAATTGGGCGAGCCTAGTCTATCAAATATGTCCTCTTATAGATTATTGAAATTTGTCTTTTTCGGACAATCGTTTCAAAAAGAAGATGCAAATTTACAAAACTTCATGAAGAAACCAAAGATTTTACTTTTCTCGGTATGCATTATTCTCGCAATCGGATTTATTAATTTTTTTGTTTTTTTCGGAATACCATCTAATGCTTTTGGATGGTTTAAACTTTTTATACCAGCTACTTCGTCTTCTTATATCGGTATTGAACTTGTATTAATAATTTCAGCTTTGACCTTATTTGCTGTATATGTTTTTAATATAAATAGACTTTTTAACTTGTTAAAAAACAGCTATCAGGAGAAATATCAGGAACTGGGCAGGCCCACTCTATGGCATATACAACAAAAGAAAACTCTTGCGCTGTTTAAATTCTTAAGACAATCACTACCAGATGAAAATCTGGCGTTAGCACGACTTAAAAAGAAAGTTTTAATTTTATTACTTTCTTTTATCGCTGTAATGCTTATTGCAATGCTTGTATCTGCGATTGCGTGGATGACTTTTTAACCCAGATAGGACATTGTATTTTTAAACAACCAGATGCTAAATTATCCTGAAAAAATCAGCTATTCTCAAATTACCAAAAGAGAGAAAATTACTCGCCATAAACAAAGAGAGAGACCGGCAGAGCCGCCCCAAAAACCAATAGCCGAAACCGCGGATTTAAGAGAAAAAGCAGAAGCAATCGCCAAATTGTCGCCCTACTTTAAAGAGCTTAGTCCGGAGGAACAAAGACAAGCTGTGGAACGCATAAGAAAAGATCTTGAATCGCAGTCAGAAAACAGAGAATAGGGCTCAAAAGGATCTACCGCGAATGTGGGTGCCCATTCCCGCCTTCGCCGAGGCTTCGGCGGGCAGGCGGGCGAGATTCCTCGCGGAGTTTATACTGAGCGAAGCGAATGTACTCGGAATGACCCACGCACGGAGGCACGAGGAAATTTTGTTTATATTATATTTTGTTGTTAGCCAAATTTATCCTTAAGAAATTGCAACTTTCCTTGTTTTGGCGCATTATAATAAGGCGCTTTTTTGTATACAAAAAAGCGCAAAGTCCCACGCGAATTTAACATCACAATATGGATTTAAAAGCAGAAAAGGCACTTGTCGCTGAGGCTCAAAAAAATCCAGCGGTTTTTGGTAGATTCTTTGATGAATATCATCCAAGGATTTTTAACTACGTGCTAAAGCGCACCGCCAACATTGAAATTGCCCGCGACATTGCCGCCGAGACATTTTTTAAAGCACTAAATAAACTCTGGCAATTTCGCTGGCGCGATATAGCTTTTTCCGCCTGGCTTTATAAAATCGCGACTAACGAAATCAATTATTATTTCAGGAAAAAACGCTACAATTCCGTCTCGCTGGACAGGATGCTGCAGGAATCCGGCTTTGAGCCGGCCGACCAGGCCGATTTGGCGGCCGAACTGATGGAGGTCGAAAAAAACCTGGAGCAACACCGCGATTTTTTGGAAATCCAGAAAAGATTGTCACAGCTGTCTATCAGATATCAAGAGGTAATTACTTTAAGATTTTTTGAAAATAAAAAGATTTCGGAAATAAGCGCAATTCTTGGCAAAAAAGAGGGGACTATCAAATCGCTGCTTTGGCGAGGCCTGGAACAACTAAAAAAGCAGCTAAAAAAAGAGGAGATCAAGAGTCCCGCTGCGCAACTTTTTGAAAAAACTGACATTGTAAAAGATGAAGTTCAAACAGAATAACTAAAGCTTCAGTTTCATGGAGATACAAAATCTAATCAAAAAACTGAGACAGCTTAACTATCCGGAGATTGAGCTGGCTAAACACAAAAGTCAATTAAAAGCCGCTTTGCTCAAAAAAGCCGGGCGTTTTTTGCTTGCCCGAAACGAACAATCAGTTTTTTGGCGCCAAATTTATCTTTTAAAAAATATGTCTTTAATTAAAAAAGCTGTTCCAATCGGCATTATTCTAACTGTAATTTTAATCGCCGTCCTGATGGTTAATCAGAAAAATTCCAGCCAAGCCCAAGCCAAAGAAGTGCTTAACAGAGCGATAAATGCCATCAGCCTACTTTCATCGGAACAAAAAATTGAGATAGAAGAAACAATAAAGGACGATCCGGTTCGTTCACTAAACGAAGCGGCGCAGGCTAAAGACCTTGTCCTGGTTGGCAAAAAAGAAATAGCCGGCGACCCGATTTTAAAGGCAGCTGCCAACGAAAGCAATGCTACCAAATTCATCCGCTATACCAATCCCCAAGGACAGACCATAATTCTGGGAATAAACCAAGACAATTTGCCGACTATGAAAGACTTGAGAGAGAACGACGAGAATAAAGGAAAAGAAGGAAAAAATAAGGACGAAAATAAAGAAAAAGGGGAGGATTCCCGAAGAACGACAACCACTACTCCTTCTGTCGCTTCTCCTACTTCCTCCTTCGTTCCTCGCCCGGGAAAAGAAGACGAAAAAGATAAAAAAAGAAATATGGCCGCGCCAACAGCTTCCCCGGAAAAAGAAACAGGAGAAAACTAAACCCCCACACCTAACGAAATTAGGTGTGGGGGTGAAAAATAAAAACAAGACGAAATCAAAACCCCCGCCAAAATTTGACGGGGGTTTTGCGTTGCTGGCCGTTAAGAAAACATTTCTCAACGGGGCTAAACAATATTACCAGCTGTTCCTTCTGCCTGCGCCGCCACCAAAACCGGAGCCACCGCCACCGAAACCTCGGTTGCGGCCGCCGCCAAATCCGCCTTCTCGGCGGGGAGGTCGGGCCTCCATTGGTCTGGCTTCGTTGACAGTAATTGTCCTGCTTTCAAATTCCTTGCCATTCCACATTTCAATCGCTTTGGCAGCTTCCTCGTCAGTCGCCATTTCCACAAAGCCGAAGCCTTTGGAACGGCCTGACATTTTATCGACAATAATAACTGCCGACTCAACGGCGCCCGCTGCCAAAAACGCGTCTTTTAACGCATCCTCGGTCGTGCTATAGGGCAGACCGCCGACATATAATTTCTTTGCCATTTTGTTTTTTCTTATACGTTTATTATTCAAGATTGCCTTTAGAAACAATCTTGCTGTAAGACGACCTACTCTCACGCTTCCTTACACTAACACGTATAAGGAAAAACTTAAGAGAAAACTTACATTTTTAGTATACACCATAATAAAATCCAAGTCAAATAATTTTGCAAAAATACCGAATGAATGTTAAGCTAAAATATAAAGGATATTAAACTCCTTTTTTTGATTTCGCTCGGACGCCATACTCCGCAAATACGGAGTGCGGCGCTCCTCGCTCGTCAAAATAACAGACAATAAAAATTTTATGTCGTATTTTTCGTTTTTCCTGAATAATCCTCTTTTGAGCCTTATAATTCTGGTTGCCGTTGTTTTTTTAGCCTGGAATTTAACGCTGCACTGGCAGATTTATCAAACGCGCAAAAAGATTAAACTGATGTTCAAAGGGACAAAAGTGACCGACCTGGAAGGCGTGATTTTTGAACAGATTAGACGCCTGCGCCAGAACGAGAAAGGCCTGAAAGAACTGGATAATTTTACGCGCTATCTGGAAAAAATGGCCTTAAACAGCGTCCAAAAAGTCGGGGTTATCCGCTTCAATCCCTTTAAAGATACGGGCGGAGACCAGAGTTTTTGCATCGCTTTTTTGAACGCCCAAAATAATGGTTTCACAATATCCAGCCTATTTACAAGAGAAGGCACGAGGATATATACTAAACCGATTACGGACGGAAAATCCAGCTATCCCCTGACAGAAGAAGAAAAGGAAGCTATTGAAGTTGCAATAAAAAACAGTTTAGAAAAAACCAAAATCTAAAGCTCAAATATCCCCGAACAATCCTTCGGATTCAACGGGGCAGGCAAATCAAATCTAAAATCCAAATGACAAAATTGTTTTGGATTTTGGACTTTGAGCTTGATTTGTAATTTGGATTTTGGCATTTGGACTTCTAACTTTTGATTAATGAAGAAGACGCAAACCAAAACCGAAAACACACTCCAACCCAGACCACCTATCGTGGTCATTTTAGGCCATGTGGACCATGGCAAAACTTCGATTTTGGACTATATCCGCAAGAGCAAAGTGGCCGAGAAGGCCGCCAGAGACGAGCCTCGCTCAATTGTTGAGCGGGAGAGCGGCGGAATTACCCAGCATATCGGTGCCTACCAGATTGAGCATCTTAGCAAACTGATAACATTCATTGACACGCCCGGCCACGAAGCTTTCTCGGCAATGCGCTCCAGAGGCGCCAAAGTTGCCGATATCGCTGTGCTGGTGGTAGCGGCCGAGGAAGGCGTCAAACCTCAAACCAAAGAAGCCATCAGCCATATTTTGCACCTGAATTTACCGATGATTGTCGCTATAAATAAGATTGACAAACCCGTTGCCTTGCCCGACAAAGTCAAAAAAGAACTGGCTGACAATGGCGTTATTGTGGAATCTTTAAACGGCAAGATACCGGCAATTCTGGTATCGGCAAAAACCGGTATCGGCATTGCCGATATGCTAGAAATGATTTTGCTGATTGCCGATATGGAAAATTTTAAAGCCGACCACTCAAAATTAGCCAGCGGAATAATCATTGAATCGCGCATGGACGCCAAGCGCGGCCCAACCGCCACACTGCTGGTGCGCGAAGGAATATTGCACAAAAAAGATATAATCGCGGCTGAATCCGCTTTTGGCCTCATCCGCAGCATGGAAAACTTTTTAGGCCAGCAAATTGACCAAGCCTTTCCTTCAACGCCGGCGCTCATTACCGGCTTTAACCGGGTGCCGCCAGTGGGAGAAGAATGGCAGGCTATGAAAACGCTGGAAGAAGCTAAGGCTCAAACCGAAATAAAAGCAGAGAAAGAAAAACATAAGCGCGAGCCGGCCGAAATACTGGACATCGCGCCCGGACAGAAGATTTTTAATTTAATTTTGAAAGCTGATGTTTCCGGCTCTCTGGAGGCGGTCCGCGAAGCCCTGAAAACAATCCCGCAGGAAGAAATTATTTTACGCGTGGTCAAGGCGGAAGTGGGGGATATAACGGAGAATGATATCAAGCTGGCTGAGTCGGCTAAGGCCAGAATTTACGGTTTTCGCGTCAAAATGCCGCAAGATCTGGAACCGCTGGCCCAGAGGCGCAATGTAAAAACCGGGGTCTGGCAGATAATTTATGAACTTATTCAAACCGTGCGGCAGGACGCCTCGCGCCTGCTGGCGCCCGAAGTCAGCCATGAAAAATCCGGCAAAATCAGAATCCTCGCCCTCTTTAAAACAGAAGGAAAGCGCCAAATAATCGGCGGCCGAGTATCCTCCGGAAAAATTGAAAGGGGCTTGAACGCCGATATCTTGCGCAACGAAGAAAAAATAGGAACAGGAAAAATAGTCCAGATGCAGGTAAATAAAGCCCCTTCGCAGGAATGCGCCAAAGACAAAGAATGCGGCCTAATGTTTGAGAGTGATGTGACGGTAGAAAAAAATGATGTTTTGGAAGCTTATAGAGAAGAGAGGACAAAAAGAGAATTATAAATATGTATAAACTTGAAAAAGTTAATGAACTAATTAAACAGGAACTGGGCAAAATAATTTTTGCCGAAGAAGAATTCGGACCGGGGGTGCTGGTTACTTTAATGGCTGTCAAAACATCGCCAGACCTGCGCGATGCCGCTGTCACCTTCAGCGTTTTGCCTACCCAAAAAGGCAAGCCTGCTTTAAAAAAGCTATTAGCCGACGCCTCTAATTTACGGCGCCTGCTGACCAAAAAATTGCGGATGCATCCGGTACCAATAATTAGATTTGTCCTAGATGAAACCGAAGCGGAAAGCCAAAAAATTGACACCTTGTTAGAAAAAACCAAATGATACAGCAATTTCAAGAAGCAAAAAAAATGATAGGCCGAGCGCAAAATATTTTATTGGCCACTCACGAAGATCCTGATAGCGACGCCGTTGGATCGCTTCTGGCCATGAAAATCGGGCTGAGTAAGATAGGCAAAAAAGCAGTGGTTTTTTCCGCGACCAAAGCCCCTCCTTCTCTTAGTTTCCTGCCCGGCGTTGATCAAATAATTTCAAAGGTTGATCTCGCCGATGTAGATTTAATTATTGGGTTGGATTATGGCCATCACCAGCGCCTAAAACTCAACAGCGAAAATCTCGCCCTGCGAAATTTTTTAACCATTGACCATCATCTGGTTGGCGAACATCTGGGCTTTAAAATTATCAAAAATAATTATTCCTCTACCGCCGAGATACTTTATGAGCTCTTCCCTTATTTAAATATTGCGGTTGATTATAAAATAGCCACCTGCCTGCTTACCGGCATTTTTTCTGACACCGGCGGCTTTCGCCACGCCAACACCTCAGCCCAGACCTTAAAAATCGCCGGCGAACTTCTGCTTAAAGGCGCGCCGCTGCAAAAAATTGCCAAAGCGGAAAATTCAATATACTTTCCCAATAACATAAAGCTTTGGCTGACGGCTTTTAAAAATCTTGAGGTTGACCTGGAAACTGGCATTGTTTTTTCTTTGGTGGCTTTTGATGATCTGGCTAACGCTGAACTGGAATGGAAAGGGTCGGGGATAGCCGGCTTGCTAAGCAGCGTGCCTGAAATCAAATTCGCTCTACTGTGCGCGGAAAAAAAGCCCGGCCAGCTGGAATGCTCTTTGCGCAGCCAAAAAGACCGAGGTATCAATGTGGCGGCCATTGCCCGGATTTTCGGCGGGGGAGGGCACCGCTTGGCCGCCGGATTTCAAAGCAGCGACCGGCCCGAAAACATAGTTAGCGCGATAAAAAAACTGGCGCTGAACAATTTCGCATCTTTGAAAAAAGAGATATAATAGAGGTAGTTTTTAGTTTATAGTTTGTAGTTATTGGTTATTGGTTATTAACGCGGCCAGGTGGCGAAGTGGTAACGTCACGCTTCGCCTGATCACGCGAAGCGTGACGGAATCAATGACATAATCAAATATGTATTACGTTTATGTGCTTTTAAGCAAAAAGGATAAAAATTGGTTTTATATTGGCTCGTCCTCTAATCTAAAACAAAGATTCTATCAACATAATGCCGGAATAGTGGAATCGACAAAATTAAAAAGACCATTTATTTTAGTTTATTACGAAGCTTATCTAAATAAAAAAGATATGCTAATTAGAGAAAAGCATTTAAAAACGCATCAACAAAGAGACTTTTTAAAAGAAAGAATCAAATATAGTCTAATACAACTTAGAAATATGGCCAGGTAGCCAAGTGGTAAGGCGTCTCTCTGCAAAAGAGATATTCAGGAGTTCGATTCTCCTCCTGGCCTCAAATTTTTGAAGAAATCGGGACAAAACCGCGATGCGAGGGTTCGATTCCCTCCCTGGCCTCACGCTAAGTTAAAAGTTATAAGTCAAAAATTTAAATCTTGCCCGGGTGCTGGAATTGGTATACAGCCTCGACTTAAAATCGAGTGGGAGAAATCCCGTGCGGGTTCGAGTCCCGCCCCGGGCACCACAATCAAACTTTCAGGAATTTTGCCGATTGATTCAGCCGCGCGAAGCGCGGCAGAGAACGGAAACACTGGCTCGCCGCGCAGGGCGCGGCTCGCCAAGCGCAGGTTCGAGCCAAAGATTTCTTTGGCAGCAGCCTTTTTTTGAAGAAGGTTGCTATCCCTTGCGATTTTGACGAGGTTTGAAGCGACTTTTATCCATTCTTTCATCGGTTCGAGCCAATCATTTTGCTTTTGTTCAATCCGCGCCATTTTCTCGTCCAGCGACTTCTTTTCAGACAATAAAACCGCTTTCTGTTCGCGATAGGTTTCGCGCTCAATGTCTTGCTCCAAATACCCATCAAGAAGTCGCTGGAGTTTTGTATTTATGGCGCGGATTTGATTTTGAGATTCAAGAACAAAAACTGAAACGGATTGGGCGGACACTTCTTTATTTTTTTCTGCCATTACCAACAATTTTTCCGCCCAATCCGCACGCAAAGAAAATTTTTGAAGCAGAGAGGAAATTTGTTTGTCCAATTCCTCTTGGCGAATACAGGGTTCGGGACATTTGATTGATTTGTTTTTCTTGGTGCAGTGGTAATAAAT
>JAHIST010000026.1 GCA_018818145.1 Patescibacteria group bacterium | reverse complement strand
TATCTAAAACTTAAAAAACTTGTCTTGTCGGGCAAACCGTATTCGTGGTCCAGTTATTTGGTCTTGGCCGGCCTTTGTATTAAATTGGCGACTCCTTATGTACCGGTGGTTTTGGCCGAACAGGCTTCCAGCTACGACTATAGTCTTTTGGCGGTTCAGGCGATTCAGTCCCCCAATTTTATGGATTTAATTTCGGCGCAGGACGAAAATAATTTTATTTTGCGCGGCAATAATTTTGTCCAAGCGTTCTCGCCGATCGGCTACAGCGGAAGTTTTTTAACCGATAGGCCCGTCGCGGCTCCGGTTGTCAGGACAGCGGTTGAGGCTGTTGGCCGGGTGATCGTGACCGCTTATTCCAGCACGCCTGACCAAACTGACAGCACGCCTTTTATCACGGCTAACGGTACTTATGTCTATGATGGTCTGGTGGCGTGTAACTTTTTGTCTTTCCACACTAAGGTAAAATTTCCCGAAATCTACGGCGATAAAATTTTTATTGTTGAAGACCGCATGGCCAAAAAGAATAGTCACAAGATGGATATTTGGATGCCTACCAGAGAAGCTGCTTTGCAGTTTGGCGTGAAAAAACTGGCGTACGAAATTGTGAAATAAAATGTAAATCCCCACACCTCACGAGGTGTGGGGATAAATATAGTAGAAAGTAAAAACGCCCCGCAAATCGCGGGGCGTTTTTACTTTAATTATTGATATCTATTTAAATTATCGAACTAAGGGGAATTATATACAAATTTTGATTTTTGTCGTTAACCAATGCAAGATCCGGATTATTTCAAGGTTACCATAGAAATATTTTCAACTTAACTTCGGCGCCATAGATCTTGCGGTTTTCGGCATCGGCATATTTTTCATCGGCTTTAAAACCCAAAACATCAATTTCCCATTTTGGGCCGTCTTTATAGCCGACCGCGACAGTGGTTTTTTCCGCCGAGGGGATGAATCTTTCATATCGGGATGAGCTTTTTTCATATGCCAGCCCGCCTCGCCATTTTTCGCCGGCCAGCCCGCCTCTGATTTCCAATTTTTCACCCCAATCCAGCCGGCTTTTTATTGCTTCTAAATTCAGGATTTTGCCTTCGCGGACTTTAATGTCGGCTCCAACAGTAAAACTTTTAGCCGCTTCTTTTACCGCGATGTCTTTGCTTTGAGCATCCCTGGGTTGTCCCCGGAAAATTTCCGAAGCGCCGACATAAAATTTACCGATATTATTTGGAGCAAGATAAATCATTCTGAGGCCGGTTCCTCCTTCGCCCATCAAGCCGGCGGTGCTCTCTTTCGCCGTTTTGCCAAGCGGCAGTCTTAAAGCCGTCTGAAGGCTGGCGCCGTAATTTAGAATAAACTGTCCGTATTCACCTTTATTAAATTTATGGCTGTCAATAAAGTCTGCCGCTATCCGGCCGATAAATTCATCATAGGCGATATTGCCGTCATCAAGATCTTTTAAATTGAGGTGTAAAATTGTCGCATCCGCTTCCAAAGACAATGTTTCTCCTTTGAGGTTCAGGCGGCCCCGCAGGGCATTTAAATTTTCCAAAGATTGGTAGGGATTATTATAAACATTCTCATAATTAAAGAAAGTTAAGCCAATATAATCTTTTGTTAGGCCAATTGTTTTAGTCTCCGGACTTAATTTTATCGTTAGCCCCTTTTCTTTTTTAATTTTTCCTTCTTTTAATTTTTCTTCCAGTTCCTTGCCGGTATCTGTAACGCCTGCCGCTTCTTCAATTTTTTCCTGCGCTCGGCTTTTGACCGGAAATAAAAACTCCGTTTCGTTGCCCACAAAGGAGTTAAGGGTTGTGATTGAACCCATGCGTCTTTCGGCGATTCCCAGAGCGTCTTTATAATTTAGAGTGCCGGTGGAAATCAGGTTATTATAATCCAGGAAGGTAATTTGTTTGCCTTTATCCGTTTCTGTCAGCAGGCCGCTAAAGATATGATTTGTTCTCTTTCTCGAATTGATTTGCAGCCAAGCTTCCAAACCCATTTCTTTAGCCGCTTTGGTTAAAAACGTATGTATATTGCCGCAGATTCCACCCGGCAGAATTTTGCCGTTTTGCAGGTATTCTTTTATTGACTGAAACATCGCCTGGTCGGAAATCTTGACCATTTGATTATTTTCCAGCATGTCGTAATTATAGGTTTTATTCAGAACCGTCCCCAAATTCTGCAAAATTAGAGTTTTTTGCTGGGTAGTGAAATTTTTTAATTGGTCCAGTTTTTGGAAAAAATCCGCTGAATTATCGGAAAGACGCACGGAATTGTAAAAAGCGATGACCGCCTTGCTATATTTATCTCTGGAAAAATCTTTATAAAAATCACTTTGGGTTAGGTTCTTAAATGTTGAGATATCGCTTGAAACGCCGCCGCGAAACGGTGGTAAATTTTCGTAGATTCCGCCGACGGAAATGTCAAAGCGGTCAATAAATTTCTTCCAGCCGCCGGGGGCTTCAGTCTCCTTTGGCTGATTTTCAGTTTTAAGCAATTCAGCCGCGGCCTCTTTGGGTTGGCGCAGTCCTTGCTCAATTTCTTCCGCGCTTACGCCTTTGGCAAAAAAAGAAGAACCGCCCATAAAGATGGAAAAAGCAGTCAGCAGGCGAAGCGTCTTATTAACAATAGGATTATTTAGTTTTTTTGGAGTAATCTCATCCAAGACGCGGCCAATTTTTTCTTGAAGCGGTACCTCCTTTTCAAAAAATCCATCCAAGTTTTCTTTTTTGGCCAAAGGCGTTTCTGGCGATTCGGCATACTCTTCAACCTCCGGAGCTTCGCGTAGCTCGGCTTCTCCTGGAATTTTTTTAAATTCTGGAATTTCTGAAAATCTTTCCATGTTTTTACGAAAGCTCTTTAATTAAATCTTGAACCTCTTTTTTCTCTAAATCTAAAATTTTCCGGGCTAATTCCGGCTGGTAATTTTTGGCCAGCTTTTTTTTCTTTTTCAGCAAGTCAACGAAGAAGCCAAGCTTTTCCGGCCAGCCCAAAAAAATGCCCATCATTTGTTGGCGGCGGTCAAAAGACAAGGTCTCTAAAAATTCTTTTGTCAATTTTATATCTTGTTCGGGAATATTTTGCTGGACTAAAATTTGTTTTAAATCAAGCCAATTTTTCATAGATTAATTTTTTCAGTTGTTTTTTAATAAGGATTGCAGAGGCAATATCCTTTGTTGCTGCTTTGATCGCACCAATTTATGCCGGCCGGCCAAGGCCGGCAAGAAGGCGGAATTCCAGTGGTGGTATTGGGGGCGGCTTCCAGTCCAGTGACTATAAGAGCTCCGATAGAATTACCCGAGCCGTAATTATAGTAGCAGTAGCTGCCGCCGCCGGGACTTCTTGGAATAGCGGAGAGAAATCCGGCATTAATTAATTCCTGCATACTCATATCATATCCGCCATCCTCGCATGCTCCCCAGAAACCTGCTCCGGGACAGACATACCCGCACCAATTATTCGCTGGCATACGGCCGTATTGGTCATAAAATAAAAAAAGCGCATTGGTGATTGCTTTAAATTCCGCCTGCTTTCTTGCGTCTCTTGCTTTCATCCTGGCGCTATTTAGGCTCACCAAAACAACGCTGGATAAAAGGCCAATGACAGCGATGACAACTAAAAGTTCAATCAGCGTGAACCCTGTTAGAAGTTTTTTAACTGACCGCCTGCTTCCGCAAAATTGAGCCGCAGGCGAGTTCGCCGAAAAACTATTATCTGGCCTTGGTGTCGGTTGGACTTCTGACAGGGTAAACTCCGTTCTAGATGTTTTTATGGAAGGAAAAGTCATTTTTATTATTGATTGGGCAAAAATTGAGGCTTGTTAGTATATGATTCCGGCGGCGTCGTTGTCTGTTTGTTCACGTTAAAAAATAAAAATAGCGCTATGATAATCGCTATTGCCACAAAACCAAATAAAACATAACCGGCCTGTTTTTCATTTTTGACCAGCCCGCCGGACGATTTCATCACCAGCTGAATGATTTTCGGAGCGTTGGATTCGTGATAATACTTTATCGCTCTGTATCCATTCTGGCTATCGGGGGTATCTTTCAGCGCGCCGCTTAAATCAATGTCTTCTTTGTTGTTTTTGTTGGTGTCTTGGTCCATATTAAATTCCCAAAAGTCAAATTTTGGTGGCTCAGGTGGGACTCGAACCCACATGCCTTTCGGCACACGATTTTAAGTCGTGCGCGTAAACCAATTCCGCCACTGAGCCATTTTTAATTTTTTATTTTATTGTAGAGGCCTAGGCCGGAATCGAACCGGCGTATAGCTGTTTTGTCCCGATTTCTTCAAAAATTTGAGGCCAGGAGGAGAATCGAACTCCTGAATATCTCTTTTGCAGAGAGACGCCTTACCACTTGGCTACCTGGCCGCGT
>JAHIST010000025.1 GCA_018818145.1 Patescibacteria group bacterium | reverse complement strand
ATTCATTTTTAAAGACCAAAAGCTCATAGCACATGTTATAAAAGCTTTTGGCTGGAAGATTTTGGGTAAACCTTCGATGAGGTCTTTGGAAATCGCAGTTGAATATAATTGTAATTCCAAATGCGAGCAGTGCTCCTGCCGACTTGCCTACGATCCGTCCCGCCCGAGGCTCACAGTGGATGAATTTAAGAATGCCATTGACCAGGCAATCGCGCTGGGCGCTTTCCAATTTAATATTACCGGCGGAGAGCCGCTTCTTCAATTCGAGGATGTTAAGGAAATTCTTAAATATATCAAATCCAAAAAGGGCTATTCCCATATCTGTTCCAACGGCCTGATCATGACAGAGGAGAAATTGGACGCGTTGGTCAAAGCCGGGCTTAATTCCATCGAAATGGGATTAGACAGCGCCGTCCCGGCTATTCATGACGGTAACAGGCGCGAAAACGGTTTTGAAAAAATAATGCAGGTAATCGAATGGGCAAAAGAAAAAAAGCTGACGATAATCCTGAACACCATCAGCACGCACGAAAAAATTGAAAACGGCGATTTGCTGGCTCTTTATAAGCTCGCCAAACAAAAAGGCGTTTACGTTCAAGTCACGCCGCCCTGCGTCACGGGCGCCTGGAAGAATAAAACGGAAATTTTGCTTGATAAAGATGAAACGGATTATTTTTGGTGGCTGATGACTTTTCCCAGAATGCGCACAGACATGTATTCCAGCTTCACCAGCGTGCGTTGTCCGGCAGTCAGAGAAAAAATCGGAATTCAACCCTACGGAGACGTGGTTTCTTGTCCCCTTGTTCAGATTGTTTATGGGAATATCAAGCAGGAAAGTTTAAAAAGCATCCGGGATAAAATGCTTCAGAACCCTTATTACTTGCGGGTCTCAACTTGCCTGCCGGCGTTTGATCGGGAATTTATAGATAAATATTTAATTGAAAAATGAGAATCTGTAAAGTTTGCGCCGGCGAACCCAATATAATCTTTCGGGGCCTAAAAGACTTGGAATATAATATTGCGGGTCGCTTTGATTTTTATAAATGCCAAAAATGCGGGTTGATTTTCATGGATTCCGTGCCGGATGAAAAAACGTTGGCCAGCTTTTATCCTTTGGATTATCACGGATATAACAAGCCGCAATCCAAGCTAACGAATTTTTTAGTTTCTTTAAATTTGAAAAGCCGAGCGAATTTTTATAAAAAATTAATCGGCCAAGGCGGAAAAATTCTTGACGTAGGCAGTTCGGAAGGCGGTCATTTTGAAAAATTGAGCCAAATCGGGAAATGGGATTTTTTTGGAGTTGAATTTAAGGAAGAAATAGCGCAGAAAGGTCGTCAAGCGGGCAGAAATATTGAAACGGCCACAATCGAAACTTGCACTTTTGCCAATGGACAATTCGATCTCATCATAATGAATCATTTAATTGAGCACGTTTTTGATCCCGTAGCCACAATGCAAAAAGCGGCGGAACTATTAAAGGATGACGGGTATGTCGTGGGCGAAACGCCCAACACTGATTCGCTTGATTTCAAGATTTTCAAAAAATACTGGGGAGGGATGCATGTGCCGCGTCACACCTATCTTTTTTCTCCAAATTCTTTGAAAATTCTTTTTGAAAAAAACGGTCTTACATTAAAAGCAATTTTTTTCAGCCCAGATACAAGCCACTGGAGCGTGTCGGCCCAGAATTTTTTGCGCCGGAATAAGACCGGAAAAAAAATAAAGCAAGGCAGAACAAAATATTATCCTTTTTTGCTGCTGGCTTTTTTGCCGCTCAATCTTATCCAAAAAATATTGGGCAAAACCGGCATAATCCGGTTTGTCGCTCGCAAGGAAAATGCAATCTGAAAAAATCAAAAAAATAGAAACATTTTTAATACCGGAGCGAAAGTTCGTCTTAAAAAACGGAGTTTTTGATTTTCGTCAGGTCCCCCCAGAATTTAAAGCGGATGACAGCGACAAACTGATGACCGGGATAAAAATATTTTTTAAAAAGTATCCTCTCGTTTTTAATATATTTTTTTACACGATGGGTGGTAGTTTTGTGGGGAAAAGCGCCAAACAAGCCATCAAGGATCTTAGTTTTGGGAATTCTTTGATTCTTAATCTTGGTTCGGGTGTCAAGCAAATCAGGGGAGATGTTGTGAATATTGATTTTTACCCTTTTCAAAAAATTGATATTCTTGCCGATATTTGCGATTTGCCTTTCCAGAATCAATGCGCCGAAGCGATAATCATTGAGGCGGTGCTTGAGCATCTGAAAAATCCAGAAATTTTAATAAATGAAATCCTCCGGGTGCTTAAACCGGAAGGAATTGTTTACGCGACGGTTCCATTCGTACAGGGATTCCATTCTTCGCCCGACGATTATTACCGCTGGACCAAACCGGGGCTTGAATACGCTTTCCGAAAATTTCAGAAAGTGGATAGCGGCGTTCGCCACGGTCCGACTTCCGCTTTTGTTTTACTTTTGGCCGAATGGTTAAGCATATTTTTCGGATTGGGTATAAGTTCCCTGCGGCAGTTTTTCTTTCTGTTCTTTACTTTCGTATTATTTCCGGTTAAATTGGTTGATTTGCTGATTTGGCGATTGGCAGGCAGTGAAAATATTGCTTCCGGTTTTTATTACATAGGAAAAAAAATATGAGAATCGCTTTATTAACTCCGCCCTATGACATAATGAAAAAAGGTTATGGTTCCAAAAAAAAAGTAAAAGGAGGGCTTTTCCCGCCTTTGGGGCTTGGTTATCTGGCCAGCGTTTTGATTAAAGACGCGCACGCGGTTAAAATTATTGATGCCTCTTCTTATGAATATTCAAACGAACAGGTTCGTGATTTACTGGAAAAATTTAAACCGGAGCTAATCGGCATTTCTTCTGTAACCAGCTCCGCCCAAGAATCTTATTCTCTGGCGAATTTTTTGAAAGAAAAAATGCCGGGGATTCCCATAATTTATGGCGGGCCGCATGTTGATTGTTTCCCTCAGACAATTTTTGAAGGCATTAAAGATCTGGATCTGGCAGTGTATGGAGAGGGTGAAGTGACTTTCAGGGAAGCGGTGAATTTTTATCTGGCCAATGGAAAACTGCCAAGCAATTTGCCCGGCACCTGGGCTAAAAGCGACGGCGTTTGGCAGAAAAATCCGCCGACCAAACCGGTTATAAAATTGGATGATTTGCCTCCACCCGCCTATGAGTTGTTTGATTGGAAGTTTTACCGGCCCTTGCCGTTGCAATACAAAAAGTTGCCCACCGCCAACATGATTACTTCGCGGGGTTGTCCTTACGGAAAATGCGCTTTTTGCAATGAAGCCGGCCGCGCGGGCCAGCTTTACCGGAGACATAGCCCCGAAAGGGTCTTAGAAGAAATTAAGATTTTGCAAAAACTTGGAGTGAAGGAAATCGCTTTCTGGGACGACAATTTTTTAATCGGCGAGGATTGGGTTTTTAAATTTTGTAATTTATTGGATCAGTCAGGAATCAAAATACCCTGGAGCGTGGTGGCGCGGGTGGATACTATTTCGCGGCCAATGCTGGAGCGTGCGGTAAAGTCCGGCCTTTGGAATATTTTTTTTGGGATTGAAAGCGGCAATCAGGATTTGTTGGATAGAATCAAAAAAGGCACAACATTAGAGCAAATCAGGCAGGCGATAAAATGGTGTAACGAACTTGGAATTGATACCCGTGGTTCATTTATGCTGGCCTTGCCCGGCGAAACTCCGGAAAAAGGTATTAATACAATCAAATTTGCCTGCGATATAGATGTTACTTACGCTCAATTTTTGCCGACGCATCCAGACTGGGGCACGGAACTTTATGATGATGCGATTGCTTCGGGGAGGCTCGTGCCGATGTATCAAGGGAGAACCTCTGTTACCTATGTGCCGGACGGATATAAAAGCGCGGATGACGTCAGAAAAATGCAAAAGCTTGCGTATCGAAAATTTTATTTCCGTCCTTTTTATTTTTGGAAACATTTAAAGCGGCTGGGTAATTTGGGTAAAATCATGCAATATTGGGACGCCTTTTTATACTTAATGGGCATCAGTACATAAAATGGAAATAGTTTTTATAATTATAAAAAATATTATTTTTTGGGGGGTTATTTTCGCGTTTGGCTTTGAGCTGGCGCGTTTCGTTTTAAGAGGTGCGGCCAAAGAAATCTGTGTTGCCCTCGCCGGTTTTTTGGGAATTGGCCTTTATGTTTTTACTGTCAACATTTTGGGGCATTTTTTTGACATAAGATTTATTTTTTATGCGGTATTGGTTTTGTTTCTGGGATGCGCCGCATTTTCCCATTTTAAAAACAAATCAGCTGTCGGATGGGGTATTGACGGAAAATGGAGAAAAATTATTTTTGGGACCGCAGTAATAATATCGGTTGTTTCTTTTGTGGTTGATTGGCGCCATCCATTGGCCGGAGACCAGCTGACAAGCGCCAGCATGCCTCAGGCAGAAACAATTGCCAGCGGGAATTTTCCGCCTCAGGCCATATGGTTGCCGCCCTATCCCGCCAGATATCATTACGGTTCCATGCTTTTGGCCGCGGCGATAAAAAAAACAACCGGCGCCCCATTATACTCCGGATATGATTTGCAGGTGGGATTTTTGGCCGGGACATTGTTTCTTCTTGGCTTTATTTTGATAAAACGTCTTTTGGGAGATAATAAAAAAGCCTTAGCCGGTTCTGTTTTAATGCTTTATGCCGGCAGTTTAACTTTTTTAAAAGGCTTTCACGGAATTTCTCTTTTGTACTCAAAGTACTTTTTGCACCAGAATATAGCAGCGCCTTTTAAATTTGTTTTTGATATAGTTAGTCCGCTTCTCGCTTATCCGCCCGTCAAGGCTATGACGGATTTCCCGCAATATGCCCTCGCATTTGTTTTGATGCTGGGAATTGCCTATCTTTACTTCTTTACTCCGGCTGGGCCTGACCGTAAAAAAATAATTTTTTTATGCGGTTTGCTTCTGGCAACACTGGCGCTTTTTGCGGAAACATTTTTTGCCGTTTTCTGCGGTCTTTTACTGGTTGCGCCGTTTCTGTTTTTGTTCCAAAAAAATAGCCACGATTTTAAAAAATATTTGGGCGATTCGGCATTTATTTTATTGATCGCCCTGCCAATTTCTTTTTTACAAGGCGGGGTTATGACGCATTATCTTGGTATGGACGGGCATAATTTGATGCTGCATGAAACTTATGGTTATACGAACCTTGATTTAATGAAAGGGGGCTTTGAAATAAGCTGGCGACCATGGTTTTATTTAACTCGTCTCGGCGGTCCCGACTATAAATTGGGCATTTGGGAGCCCGAATTTATTATGCAATGGGGGCTGTTGGTCGCGCTTGTTGCAGCTTCTTCCGTTTATTTTATAAAAAAAAGAAAGAGAGGATTTTTATTGATTACTACCGCTTTCTTTAGTTTTTTTATTTTGCCGCTTTTCGTTCTTTTCCCGGTTGAGCCCGTTACCACTGAAAGGTTTTTTCTTCCTGCTAGTCTTTTTGGCGGATTGATTGTCGGGGCGTTTTTGGCCGATATTTATTTTTTTCCTGGACAGAAAAGATGGTTAAAACTTACCTCGATTTTTTTGGGTTTGACCCTTGTGGTTCAGGCCGCGCTTTTTCAGCTGATTTATTTGACCATCGGCTACCCTTCTCTAAAATTCAATAACACGGCGGATTATTATGCCCAAAAAGGCTCGTTTGAATATCCGGCTTACGAATGGGTAAAAAAGAGTACGACGATCAAAGATTATTTTTTAAAAATAGAGGTCATAAGCCGGCAATTTGCTCCAAATCTTAAATTTGTTCTGAATACCGGTCGGCTGGCTCCTGTTTACGCTTATACTTTGGCTGCGTCCCCTTATAATTTGACTGCGGCTCCAATAAATATATTCTCATCTTACGCTTTCAGGGAATTACAAAAGACATGCAGGGCGGATCTTTTAAAAACTCTTAATTACAGCTATATTTATGTTGATCAGGACTGGCCGACTGGTTTGGAAGAGAAATGTTTGGCAAATAGCAATCTGGAGCCGGTTTTTAAGGCGTCCGACGGGGAGCAATTTACGAGAATATATAAAATAAAATAATTAAAATGAAAAGGAGACTTGCTCTTTGTTAAATAACCATGGCTTTGAAGACGGGTGGCTGGGCTTAAAAACATAAATTAAAACTCGCAATAATCAAATACTTGGAATTCTATGAAAATTAAAAGAGGAAAACTGATTGGCTATTTTCAAAAAATCAAATGGGAAATTCTTTCCAGGCTCAACCCGAACCATTATATTTTTTCCGTTGAAAAAACGAATGACGCGGAATTTTACAGAAATAGCGGCCAGAAAGATTTCAAAAGGCTGATTTTGGAGGATCCTGCGCTGAAAGAAAGTTTTGGCGGGACAATTTTGGAAATAGGTTGCGGGAACGGTCGGATGACTGAATTTCTGCCGCAAGTCTTCGAAAATATTTACGCCGTCGATATTTCTCTTGGAATGATCGGGCTGGCAAAAAAGAGATTGACGAATCCAAAAATTCATCTTTCCGTTTGCGACGGGGACTCTTTTAAACTGGAGGCGGGGACGGTTGATTTGGTTTTTTCCTATATCGTGTTTCAGCATTTTCCAACAAGGGATATGGTAGAAAATAATCTGTCGGAAGCAGGCAGGGTTTTAAAATCCGGTGGATTGGCAAAAATACAATTTCGGGGCCGGCCGTCATCGGGCGGAAAAATGCGATTTTTAAAATGGTATTACGGAGTCCATTTTCAAAAAAGCGAAATAGAAAAAATTGCCCAAAAGGCGGGATTAAAATTAGTTTCTGTTTTGGGCGAAGGCGAGAAAGAAATGTGGTGTCTGTTCCGAAAAAATTAGAATTTTAGAAGAACCTTTCTCGTCCCTCCGCGGGTGGGACGGCCGGTTTTGAGCAAAAATGTTTGGCTAATAATAATTTGGAATTAAAATATCAGGCGGCAGACGGCGAAAAATTTATCAAAATATATCAGGTAAAATGAAAATTTGTTTTTTGCTTAGCGATTTTAATTTTGACGGCGGCGGAGGAAGGTATGCCCGCGAGCTTGTAAATGGCGTGCGGCGAGCCGGCCATGAAACAATAATCCTGACGGAACAAGGCGGCGATTTACCTATTTTGGGGCGCGGCGCAAAAGTTTTTATCTCGGCGCTGAAAGCCAGAAAATATTTCAAGAAATGCGATGTCATCCACGCGCTGGATATTTATCCGTACGGGGTGATCGCTTATCTGGCAAATATTTTTCTGGATAAAAAATTGATAATCACGGCCCAGGGTACGTATTCCGTTCTTCCTTTTTATAATTTAAAAATCAGGTGGTTGGCGCGTTTGGCCTGCCGTCAGGCGCATATTTTGACCGCGATAAGCATTTTTACCAAAAAAAAATTGCTGGAACGCATATTTCCCCGGGAGGTTTTGCTTATTAATCACGGAGTAAATCTTGAAAAATTTTATCAGCCCCAAGCCGCGCATCAGGGCAATTTCATTTTAGGAGCCGGCGCGCTTAAAAATCGTAAAGGTTACCATATTGCGATTCCCGCTTTTGCTTTGGCAAAGAAAAAGATTCCCGATCTTCAGTATTTTATTTTAGGCAATCAGAAAGATGATCCGGCTTATTTTGAAGAATTGAAAAAGCTGGCAGTAAAAAACGGGGTAGGCGACAGCGTGAAATTCATAGCCGGCATTTCCGAGAGCGAATTATTAAAGCTTTATCGGGACGCCAGATTGTTCATTCTGACTTCAATTAACATTTATTTGAATTTTGAAGGTTTCGGGCTGGTTTTTCTGGAAGCGGCCGCCGCCGGCCTGCCGGTTATTGGCACAAAAGACACCGGCATTGAAGACGCGGTCAGTAATAATTTCAACGGAATTTTAGTGCCGCAAAACGATATTGAGGCAACGGCCCAAGCTATAATAAAAATTCTGACCGAGCCGGAACTCTGGCAAAAAATGAGTCAGCATAGCTACGCTTGGGCAAAAGAGCACGATTGGGAAAGCGTCATAAAAAAATACCTTGAATTTTGTTATGCTAAATGATTTTGTCAGGAAAAATATTAAATTTTTTTCACAGGAAGTCCAAAACTTTAAGGATTATTGGAGAGCGGACGAAGAATATGTCGTCAATAAATTTTTTGAGGGGAAGAAAACCCTTGTTTTAGGTTGCGGAGCCGGGCGGACTTTATTGCCTCTTTACAAAAAAGGATTTGAAGTTATCGGGATTGATATTACAAAAGAAATGGTTGTGGCGGCAAGACAAAAACTCCAAAATTATCCGATAGAAATTTTGGAGATGGACGCCTGCAATTTGAAATTCGGCGATAATACTTTTGACAATATTTTTTTTCCTTTCCACGGAATTGATTACGTCCATCCAGATATCTATCGCGCGGTTGCGGAAGCTAAGCGGGTAATGAAGTCAAACGGCGCATTCGTTTTCAATTCTCATAATCGCTTTAGCTTGAAAGTTTTGCATAGATTTTTTGAAGGTAACTATGCGGATTACGGGGGATTAATTACTTATCGGACAACACCGCTTGATTTATGGCGATTAAAAAAATACTTTAAAAAAGTAAAAATGATTCAACGAATCAGCATAATGGTTGATTGGAAATCGGCTAATTGGAAAGATATCTGTTATAAGTTGGTTCCATTTTTAAATAAATCAACTTATTTTATTTGTTTGGGAAAAAAATAAAAAATCCTTGTTGCGGCAAGGATTTTTTTGAGGCGCATATTTATCGGGTAACAAAAAAACTCCTTGTTTACAGGTTCTTTGCAAACACTTTTTTAAAAAGATAGACGCCGTAGAGGCAGGAGACGGCTTTTGTAGCGAACTCGGCATAGATAAGGCCCCATAATCCAAAGGGCGGGATTAATAGAAAAAACAAGACTATTTCTAGGAGCGATGTGCTGATGTTCCATCGGTAAAGTTCTTTTTGCTTTTTTTGAGCTTGAAGTATTAGCGGTAAAAAACTGACGGGAAAAAACAAAACTAGTAAAAAAAGTATCTGGGAATATTTCACGGAGGACATATAGTTTGGGAAAAAGATTTTGAAAAGAAATGGAGCAATAAATAAATAAAAAATCGTGCCCAAGGCGATAAAAAAAGTTAAAAGTAGAAGCTTTCTAAACCAGGCTTTAATTAAAATATCTTTATCTTTTTCTGATATTTTTGGATAAGCGATTGTCCGCAGGTTGGCCAGAGCGTTAGTAGCTTGGCTTTGCGGCAAGTTTGCGAAAGAAAAAATTGCTAAATCAATCGGCCCTAGAAAATGGAAAACTAAAATTTTATTTAATTGCTGGGCTACCGTATTAACAACCGTTATTAAGGATAGATGCTTGCCGTATTTAATAACATCATTTTCCGTTTCTTTATTTCTAGTCTTTTTGATAATTGATAAATTGAACAGCCATTTGACGGCAGCGCTAAAAAGCAGGGAAACGATAAAGATTGGAAAAACTTGCGGGCGGAAATAAATTACAGCTAAGATGGCGGATGAATATATAATTTGCGCTAAAATATTTAACTTAGCTCGTTGGCGAAAATCTTTTTTGCCTTCTAGATATGCTTGATACATATCAGCTGTTTCGTAGATGGGCATTAAAGCGGCAATTAGCAGACAGCCAACGGCTAAAAAGGCGTTATCTTTAAAAAAATAATAGCCGGCCATAATCAAAGCAACGATTGATCCGGCCGCGGCCCACGCCAGTCTTTTTTTAATAGAGAGCAGAAAACTTCCTTCAAATCCGCGAGCAATAGAACGGGTTAGTGAAGCGGCGATTCCGCGCAACGAAAAAACACCCAGAATGGCCAGGATGGAAAACAGGTATTGGTATTGGCCGTAGGCTTCTTTGCTGACATAGCGGGCAAAAGCAACCGAGGTTAAAAGACCAAATATAAAAATAACCGCGTAATTTATGCCGACAAAAAAAAGTTGTTTACCAAGATAAACATTATCAGTTTGGCTGACGCTTTGAGTTTTTATTAAAATTTGATAGATTTTTTCTTTTAGGCTCATGGCTTGGGCTAGCGATACATCAGCTTGATAGTTAACATATAATATAATATGATATTATCATAGCGGTTTTTAAAAAGACAGGCCGGGCCAAGAATTTTTAAACCTGATTTACCACTTAAATTATAATGAAAATCGGAATTTTCAGTGATTCGTTTTATCCAGAAATAAAAGGAGGAGGAGAAATGATGGCTTGGCGGCTGGCCAAGCAATATTTGATTATGGGGTACGAGGTTGTCGTTTTTACCGCTACGCAAGATAAAAAAAATGAAGTTTGGGGCCAGCTAGAAGGGGGGTTCAAAATATATAGATTTTTCAGCGATTATCATCGCGGCCTTACGGCTTATTTCGCCTTTTTTAATTATCAAGTAGTTTTTAAAATTGCCGAAGTTTTAAAAAAAGAAAAACTAGACATCGTTCATATCCATAACATTCATCATTATCTTTCTTACTATTCATTAGTGCTTTTAAAGCGGCGAAAAATTCCATCGGTTTTAACGGTTCATGAAT
>JAHIST010000002.1 GCA_018818145.1 Patescibacteria group bacterium | reverse complement strand
TAAATTCAGAAGCATGAAGCAAGAATCAGGAATAATGAAGAATTAATTCATGATTCATAATTCATAATTCTTTTTTAAGATGTCCCAAGATAATTTATTGCGAATGAAATGCAGTGTGTGCAAAAGGGCGAATTATTATACGAGTAAAAACAAAAAGAAAGTTGAAAGAAAACTTGAGTATAAGAAATTCTGCAAGTGGTGCAAAAAACACACGACGCATAAAGAATCCCGAATAACGGGATAACGACATTTAATGTCGTTATGGGGGCATAGGCTAATGGTAAACTGCTTCTCTCCAAAAGAAGATTTCCAGGTTCGAGTCCTGGTGCCCCCGCCTTTGGTCACTGAAGTGACCTTCGGCAGGCAAAGCCCGCTAAAGATCATGAAGGTGACAAAAATAAAACAGCCCCGCCTCGGCGGGGCTGTTTTATTTTTAGAAAATATCTATTTTTAATTTACGGGTTTTTTCTTTTGATTGTTCAATCTGACGGATAATCACTTCTATGTCTTCTATCTTATACATCCGATAGTTATTCACAGGGTTGCGATAAGCGACAAGCTTGCCTCTTTGATCCCAGTTGCGAACCGTCAAGGGGGTTACGCCAAGAACTCGGGCAACCTCTCTTACTGTCATAAATTTTTTGGGCATATGTTAAATAATTTCTAATTACTAATTTTTAATTTCTAAACCCTTATAAACTATTCGACCTTCTCCGATGAGAGTTTAAATGTTTTTAGTAAACTTTAGTTATTAATGTTTATGCGTCTTTATATGTTAATTTTACTTTTATTGCCTATATGAGGTCAATGTTGATAAGTTTTTAGAAATTAGAAATTAAAAATTAAAAATTGCAGTTATTGAAAACTGTGGCTTTCAATAACTGCAGGGTTATCAACATTTTTTGTATATCCGATGTTATACTTTAAACATCGGAAGAGGCATAAAAAAATACGTATTTTTTACTCTATCCGATACAGTATCGGATGCAACATTTTGTTGTAATAAGTAAACAAAATTCTGCATCTAAATGCACGCCTAATTAAGAAAATAAGAATGCGCAACGGAGGGAATAAAAAAGCCCAGTCCCGCCAAAGGCGGGACTGGGGGAATGCACACCTACGGCTCGTTAATCCGCCAATTGGCGAAACGAGCTTTCGGTTTTTTAAATATATCAAATTTTTTGTAAATTTTCCAGAACTGATTAGTTCCGAGAAGGCCTGTTATAAATAACCCTAGGGTTATTTATAACAGATGGACATTTATGACCGAGAACGACATAAAATTGCTTGAGGAAAAAACGGGAAAAAAGTGGCTATCAATGCTTGAAGCGTCAAAGCGATGTTCTTATTCGCAGGAATATTTAAGTTTGCTCGCCAGAAAAGGAAAAATTTTTTCCCAGAAAATCGGAAGGAATTGGTATACGACGGAAGAAGCGCTAAAAAATTATCTTCAAAAACAGAATTTAATTTTCGCTTTGCCTAAAAAAATTATTAGTCGCCTAACTGCGCAAGCAAATCTCGTTGCCGCTCTTACTCCCGAAGAACCCGAAGAAGAAGGAGAAGGAATTAAAACTGGCCACGAGGGCCACTCTAAAATTTTTGAGGAATTTGAGAGATTAAATCCACAATTATTTCCCCGGCCTCGCCAAGGCGGAGCCGAGGGCGGGCAAACAAAAAAATCAGAAGATTTGTCTGCACAAGCAGAAAAATTTTCTAAAGAAGCCATAATCCAACCTCCTCCTCAAGCTGAATCGCAAAAACCCGAATTGCAAACCGAAAAAATTGGGAATACGCAAAAAGATGTTTTGACAAAACTGGATAAACTTTCCGGTTCGCTTGAACTTTTTGCCGAAAGAGTAACCAGAAAACTTAATGAGCCCGCCCAAGAACCTCTGACTTCGGAACAGGAAGAATTTTTTGACATGGAAATTCCTTCATTCACTCACCGTTTTAAAATATTTGACAGATACGCGCGCTCAATGATGAGAAATCCGGTCAGGATGATAACAATAATGATTACGGCGGTTGTCGCGATATTTATCATCGCCGGCGGATTCAGTTTCGGACAGGCCGACTATGTGGTTCAGCAAATTAAAAAAGCGTTTACAGACGCGGATACGGTTCAGGGGCATTTTCCCGGCACTCACGCCAATGAAGTGCTTGTGCTGGACAAAGCCGGCAATGTTTCAATTTTCGGCCATATTGAAACGCACAGACAATTGCGTTCTTTCGCGCCCGATGGCGTAGCGGCGATTGTCGTG
>JAHIST010000024.1 GCA_018818145.1 Patescibacteria group bacterium | reverse complement strand
TTTACCATAAGTCGTTGTCGCCTCAAAACCAAAAGGCACAATGATTACTTGCGCCTTTTTCAAATCTATATTTTGGAATAACAATAAAAATTTATCAAGAATTAATTTCAAGTTTTTTATTTTTTATTTTTATTATATATAACCCCACGCCTGCAATTTATCGCTATCGCGAAGCCAGCGCGTGCCGATATCAACTCGATAAAACATATCCAGAAGACGAATATTTTTTAATCGACCATATGCTTGGTTTCTCGCTTCCTCAACGGTGATACCAGAACCCGTAACTACCAAAGCATAACCAGATTCACCGGCTAACTTTAAATCGCCGTCAGCCATCTTGACGTCGCCCAAGTGAATCCCTTCCGACCCATGACCGTTTTTAAACAAAATTGAAGAATCTTTATAAATGGAAAAAATTTTATCACTAAAAAATGGATATGGTGGCACCGCTACTACTACCCCGATCTGAAAGCCCTTCTTTGTTCTTAATTCAAAATCTTCACCTCGTGCCAAATTAAATAAAAATTCCCCCATCGGAGTTAATATGCCCTCCATCTGCACGCTGATAGTCGGATAACCAAAGCGGGCAGTAAATTCCAGCGGATAAATTCCTCGGCCGTTAACTATACAATTTATATCAAAGTAACCAACATAATTATAATCGCTTAATATTTTTTCCATTTTCTTCAATGTATCGAAAAAAAGAGGGCTCGAATTTGTCCAATACATCAAAGTTCCCATTTCGCCAGTAAATGGACCCCGCTCGCCCGGAAACAATCTTTTGTGTTCAAAATTCACATTAATAGGGTAAATAAACTTTTTCCCGTTAAAAAAGGCTCCCACTGCCACTTCTACGCCTGCGACAAATTTTTGCAACTGAAAACTTTTAGTTTTTTTTATCCAGGCTTTTTTGTTATGTTCCAGTATTTCTATAATGTCCCGACCGTCCTCTTCTTCGCCTATAAATAAAACGTTTTTTTCGTCTCCTACCTGACCATTGGGTTTAAAAACATAACGATCAGGGTGTGTTTTCAAAAAATTAATAGCCAAATCGAAATCAGTAAAATTATGATTCGGCAAAACATTCATTCCAAATCTTTTCATTTCTTCCTGGCCGAACCCTCGGTCTTCCTCCGTTTTATCTGAATAAACACACCCGCCAACGACCAATTTGCCTTTTTTTCTTAATTTATCGACTATTAAACCAAAGCCAGTATCATCAAAAATAATTACATCCGCCCAGTCAATATAATCTTCCCATTTTTCTACTTTGTCTAAAATCCCATCATAAACATCAGCGTCGGCTTTATCTTCTATATAAACTTTCACTTCGTGCCCTTCTTTTTTAACCTGCCAAGCCAAATCTCCGCTTAAGCAGATCCAAGAAATAAATAGAAATTTTTTAAACTGCGTCTGATTTACCATATTTTTTTAATATTGTTTCCATGAAATCTTTTTAAATACCGTTATTCTTACCTTTATTAAAATAAGCATTCAATGTTTTCTTTTTTAATGCCTTGTCTAAAAAAGACATTGCCTCGTTGCGATAGTCCAATAGATGACGACCCTCTCTCTCAAGTCCCTCCTGAAGCAAAGCATGAGCAATTAACGGAAAGGTAGAGGTTACATCGGCGAAAACATATTGGGAATTTTTAATACAATCCTCCGAGGTCTTGCCCCAAGTATGACCTTCGGAAGCAGTGCAGGAAGAAAGTCCGCCGTTCTGCACATGGGCATCGCAAATTTGGACATCCATATCATAGCCGCCGGCGTCAATGTCGCAAATCTGAGTTAAATAAGGCTCGGGTTGCAGCGAATAATTTTTTGGCACCCCGCCGCCTAAAACAATAATTGATAATTTTTTACTCCATTTATTTTTAGCAAAATAATGGTATGAACCAAACTCATGGATATCTTCTTCTATATCAATATTGAATTTATAACGATGCCCCAGCTTACGTTTTAAAAAAGCCAGATTCAAAAAAATTGAGCCGTCCTGAGGCGCACCACAAAAAATCGGAATACGATTACGGTAAGCTTGAACCAAAATACTACGGTTTAAATCAGCTCTTTTAAAACGCCTTTTGCCAAAACGCACCAAATGTTTCCCTAAAAGATGATGAAACTGCGTTGTCGTCATTGAACGGCTAAAATCCGGCCTACGTACTAAGTCCGTCACTAAATGATCAACCGTCCAAAGATCAGTATCAGGAAAAACAGTATCATAAATTCTAGTCCAGCCGGCCTTATGCAATTTTATATCGCCCTGTCCCGGATTAACTTCAAACCAGTTATCACTTTCTAACCGCTGAATATCATGATAAAGATTGGCGCCGGTGGTAGTAATAATATCAACAAAACCGGCCTTAATCATTGGGATTATGCAAGAGACGCCCAAATCCGCCGGCGTCATGGCGCCCGAAAATGCCAAAACAATCGTATGATCCTTTTCAATCATCCGCTTAATGATTTCGTAAGCATTTTTTACTTCACGTCCGACATAGGCGCCGAAAGCTTTTTCAAAAAGCTCGGCGGTGGTTTCATTCCCCGTGATTGGCTCGCCGATAACTCGGCGGCCGACTATTCTCCGCGTTAAATGCTTCATGGCCAAAGAAAGATTCCTTCGCAATAAAATTAGGAATCTAAATTTTAGGTCCCTCCCTGACCATTTTTACTATTTTTATTTTCGGTTTCTTCTTTTTGTAAAATGTAGTGCGGCATAATAAATACGGTTGCAGCCAAAACCGTAGTCCAAAGGCCGTCTTTGTTGCCGATTGCCGATTGAGTAATGTTGGTCGTCCGAATAATTTTGCCGCTGGCTTTGTAAAGCTGTTCGCGCTCGTCCCATGCGGTATTAAAATCAAATTCAATTCCAAGAGTAGTGGCAAGCATTGAAGCCGCTAGGTCTTCCGCATAATCGCCTGCTTTCTGATCAGTCTCCCCATATGAATGGTGTTCGGAAAGATAGCCGTAGTTTTCCGTTTCGGCCGGCACGGCACAGCCAACCGACGCGGCGATCAAGCGATTTGGTTCATTGGTAGCATTACGACTCATCACCACATAAACAATCTGGCCGGGTTTAATCAATTTTAATCCCTCCTCCCGCGAAATTCTTTTACAACCGGGTGGGAAAATACTGGAAACTGTTACCAAATTAAAAGGGGCGATGCCGGCATCGCGCAGCGCCAACTCAAAAGAGGTTAAATATTCTTTGTGAACCCCGACTCCCTTGGTAAAAAATATTCGACTAGCAATCATAAAAAATTAAAAATTGTTTTTCATTTTTAGTATAGAACATTAAAAAAAGAAAGTAACTGTGGATAACTCAAAATTTTATTTCTAAAGATTTTTATAAAAAACGAACTGGGCTTTGTGGCAAAGCTAGGAATAAAAATAATACAGTATACCAGTATACTGTATTATTTTGAACTTTGTATTTTATTGATTATTTATCGCGGAAGCGCGCGAACGGCGAAATGCCAAACTTTTTTTTCAGGCTGCGCGCGCCGCGGATAAAAGCAGTTTCTTTTTTAGTTTTGAATTTTTTTATTTCTCTTTCCAAATCATCGCGCACCTCGTCAATCGCCGCATAAAGATTTTCTTTCTCTGATTCGGCGCGAAATAATTTACCATCAATAGATAAATTAATCTCGGCGCGAAAAATATCTCCTGCCTGATGATGGCGCGTTGTTCGGCCAAGTTCAATTTCTGCCATCAATGACTCTTCCTTAAAATTTTTCAAAAACTTTTTTAAAGTTTCTAATTTCTTCTGAACATACTTTTCAATCGCCGGCGATGATTGAAAATTTTTTGTCTTAATTATAATTTTCATAAAGGGTATTAAAAAAACCTGTATTTTGACTTCGCTCGGACAATATGCCTGTTGGCGCATTGTCCTCGCTCGTCAAAATAAAAAATTGTTTTCTTTCTTTTAGTATATAATTTTATTTTTTAAAAATCAATGTGGATAATTTTTTTAACCTAAAAATCTTACTTCTTCCTCTATATTTATTGCAAATTTTTCTTTAACTGTTTCTTTGCAAAGTTCTATCAGCGCCAAAACATCTTTAGCTTTAGCGCCACCGGTGTTAACAATATAGTTGGCGTGACCTTCCCAAATTTGAGCGCCGCCGCTTTTTTTGCCTTTCAAGCCGCACTGATCAATTAAATAACCGACGCCGATTTTGCCGCCCAGCTGATCTGGGCTTTGGCCACGCTCAGCGTGGCCGCCCCGCACACGCCCAACTAATTCCGGATGATTTTTCAAAAGCGGATCTGTATTCTCAGTAGCGCCGCCCAGCGAGGTCTTGAGCGAAGGCCGGCGCCCGAAGGGCAGGGTTGGAGTGGGTGGCCGAGAGCGAAAGACCTCGCTGGGCGGCACACCTTCTGTTCTCACTGTATAATTTTTAAAAATACAACCAGCCGAAGGAAACGGCGGAGAATGTTTTATTACTTCTTTGGCTTTATTTAGAACCTGCTCAATCAAAGATTTATCTTTTTTTCCAAAAACCAAAGTCGCATTCAAAATTATCTCACCCGTTTTTTTAAAACGCGATCCGCGATATCCAAATTCGCATTCGGTTGCGGAAATTTCTTTTTCGTTCAAGTTTTTGTCCATCGCCCTAACCGATTCTACTACCTGCGCGATGGCCTGACCCAGCCGGCCGGCGTTGCCGTAAATCGCTCCGCCGATTGTCCCCGGGATTCCAAAACCCCACTCGGCTCCCGAATATCCTTGGCGCGTTGTTTCCAAAATTATCTTTGTCAAAGGTACCCCCGTATCACAAAAAATTTTTAACATTCCGTTTTCTTTTCGGTATTTAGTTTTTGATATTTGATTTTTTATCACCAGTCCCCCAAATCCTTCATCCGCCACCAATAAATTACTGCCGCCGCCCAAAACAAAAAGAGAAATGTTTTTTTCTTTAGCGGCGCGCGCAGCAGCCAAAAATTCATCGCGATCTTTTGCAACACAAAAATACCTTGCCGCTCCGCCGATGCGAAAAGTGGTATGGTTGGCCAAACTAACATTTTCTTGGAGATTTGGAAGATTAGATTTAAGGCTCAAAGTTTAATGTAAAATGTAAATATCAAAAATCCCCGGCCTCGCCTTCGGCTTGCCGAGGGCGGGCAAAATGACAATGCAAAATTGACAATGAAATTGTCATCCTGAGAGAAGCGAAGGATCTCGAGATCCTTCGTCGCTACGCTCCTCAATGATGACGCTACGCGTCAATTTTACATTTTTATTTTTACATTTTTAATTATTTAGTTACATCCGCTCCCGTCTTATACAAATCTCTCTCTTTTTTATTAATTACATAAACCATATCCCACGCCCCGCCGAACTTGACAAACTGCTCCGCGCTCATATTTAACCAATGCTTGCTTAAATCTCCGTTAATTTCGTAAACCCTGTAATCCCCGTCGGCCCGAACCAGCCAAGCATCCTGATACCAATCGCGTTCAGCCGGCGTTACCCCAATTATATTTTGCCAGCCAAAGTGAGGATAAACTCCAAAAATTGCCGGCGACTGAATCCAGCGTTTATATTTTCCGCTAATAACATAAACCCGGTAATCGCCCGCAGCCCTGATTAAAGAGCCGTCCTGATAATTTGGTTTCGCCGGCGCGGGTGCGGGCGAAGGAGCAGGATTTGTCTCCGGCTGCTCCGCCAAAAGCGAAGAGGCTTGACCGGCTGAAGTTACGATTGCGCTAAAAGACATAGGATAAGCCGGATCGCCGGAAGAAAAACCCGTTAGCTTGGTTTGGCTGGAAGGAATTATAATCACGGATTTGGCTTTATAGCCAAAATCCCAAATTATGTCAGCCCCTTTTTGATTATTCAGTTTGAGATAACGGACTGACTTGCTTCCATCATTATAATAAATAAGAATTGGCACCTGGAAATTGCCTTTATCGCTACCAGAAAAAATTATGCCCAAATTTAAACCTTGATTTTGCGGCAAAATTTCGTACCAGTGGCCGGCCCAGTCTTTAACGCTGTCGGAAAATGAAAAATTAACTCCGTAGCTGACCAGCAAAGTATTGCTATTTGATGGATTTAAATGAAATCGCGCAAACAACAGACGAGAGTTTAAATAACAAAATTTCTGCCCGTCGCCCAGTTTGCAATCATTAACATAATTTGCCACCGTCCAATTTGTAAAAACATCGCTGAAACGATCCGTAAAGCCCGCTTCGGACAAAGCCGCATTAATGCTGGCTATCCCCACCGCATCCGACATCATCATTTTGAGCAAAATCGCCTCGCCGTAGCGGCTAACGAAATATTGCATAAAAAGGCTAACTGGCCCGTAGTCTTCGGATTCATTTCGCCACTCGGTCAGGGAATCAGAAGGATTACGCAGAAATTCATTAACGCGCCGTTCCAGATTGCTGCCGCTATAATCATCGTCGTAGCCGCAAACCGTTGGGGCATATTCGGAGCGCGCCTCGTTAAGCCAAACATCTTCTGCTAAATTTTTTAGTTTATCTTTTTGATAAAAAGTTATCAAATGCTGAAATTCGTGCGCTAAAAAACTTTTAGTCCTGACAGAATTCAAATAAATGCCGTTCAAATAAAGCATTTCCCGTTCGTTAGAGCTTGGTGCCTGCGCTTTTGAATATTCATCCGAAGAATTAAAATAACCGCCCGTGCCTTCCTTCATTCTAAAAACTAAAAAAGTAATTCTGTATTCTCTATCAATGCCGGGCGACCATTCCGAGCCGAAAACTCGGGTCAGACGCGGATAAATAATCTTATCAAATTCTCCGGCTAAACCGGAAACCAAAGAGTCAAGATCGTAACTGCCCGCCAGCCCGTTCCACCAATCGTCCTCAACATAAAAAAGCGCTTTTTCTCCAACATACCGCAGGGTGGCATTAACGGATGAACGGCCGGCCCAATCGTAGGAAGGATCGATATTAAAACTGACTGCCTCCCCGGCAGAGAAAGCCAAAACCTTATCGGTTTTTATAAAAACTACTCCCGTGAAAACAACTACGGCCAGAAGACAAAAAAATAATTTGCGAAAAACCAGTTTCATAAATTTAATTCATCTTTAACATAACACTTAATAATATTACCTTATTTATATTATTCTTAGCAAATTGTTAATGGCAAACAGACGGGACTTGCCCCCACACCTAATCTGAAATGTATAAGGTTTACAATGTTCTTGTTTTGAAAAAATAATCTCCGGTTTTTAGAAAACTTTTATCCTCTGTATCTTATCAATCCCCTATCGGATTGATTTTTCAGATTAGGTGTGGGGGCTTGATAAAAATTTAAAAAACCGTTAAAATCTGAAAAGACCATTATGGCGACAAAAGCAAAAAAAGCGCTTCTATTTTTGGGGGATCTGCTGATTTTATATTTAGCGTTATTCTTAATGCTGTATTTCAGCTACGGCAATTCCTGGACAAATTCGTGGAACCAGCATTTTTTTCCTTTCACAATTATCTATCTGGCCTGGTTAATGGTCTTTTTCATTATCGGACTTTATGAACTAAATTTAGCCCGCAATAATTTGGGTTTTTTTATTACCCTGGGCAAAGCCCTGTTGATAAACGCCGTAATAGCAATCGCGTTTTTTTATTTTATTCCTTATTTTGGCATTGCTCCCAAAACTAATCTTTTCGCCGATTTGATAATTTTTGCCCTACTTTTTATCGTTTGGCGGCAAGTTTATAATTATTTTATAAAAACATCCCCCCTGCTCAATAATGTTTTGGTTTTGGGCCAAAATCAGGAAACGAAAGAATTAATCAATTATATTCATAATAATCCCCAAATGGGCTACCACATCAAAAAAACCGTTGATCCCGAAGAAGTCAGGATTCTCTCCGATCTCATCAAAATATTAGTTAAAGACAAGGTGCAGACAATTGTCACAACAGTCAATCCGCACCAAGACACTAATCTGGTTAAAAATCTTTATCAATGCCTGCCCCTAAAAATTATTGTCACCGATTTGCCGGCTTTCTACGAAAAAATTACCGGCAAAATTCCTGTTTCATCCATTGAAGAAATCTGGTTTTTAGAAAATTTAATGTGCGGCCGCAAATCTATTTTTGAGGCGGCAAAAAGAGGCACTGACGTGATTTTATCATTATTTGGACTATTTATAACTTTTTTACTTTTCCCTCTGGTCGCTTCGGCAATAAAATTAGACAGCCCCGGGCCGGTGCTCTATCGCCAAAAAAGAGTCGGCCGCGACAATCAGATATTTGACATTGTTAAATTCCGAACAATGGTGATCGATGCCGAAAAAAATGGCGCTCAGTGGTCGCAAAAAGAAGACAAGAGAGTTACCCGGGTCGGCAAATTTTTAAGAAAAACCCGGCTGGACGAACTGCCGCAACTTTGGAATGTTTTAAAAAACGACATGGCTTTTGTGGGCCCGCGACCGGAACGGCCGGAATTCGCTTTTTCCAACGAGCTGCTTGCCAAAATTCCTTTTTATCAAATCCGCC
>JAHIST010000023.1 GCA_018818145.1 Patescibacteria group bacterium | reverse complement strand
GACTAAAAACGGAAATACCACCACCGACCGCCAAACCTTGCGCCAACGATGCGGCTCGCGAAACACTCGCCACAGCCATTCCAGTCCGAGCGCCTGAAAAATTTTGGGCGCTCGTTTTATTTGACCAGATAAAATATTAAACGCGCTGCCAACGCCAATAGCCACTTTCACGGTCGGAATTTTTGCCAAATTTTGCGCAATCCATTTTTCCTGCTTTGGCGCGCCCAAAGCCACCAACAATAAGTTCGGTTGGTATTCTCTAATTCGCGCGAATAGTTCCATTCCTTCTGTGTCCTCGCTGAAACCGACGACTGCCGGCCAATCTTTGGCAATTTTTTCCGCCGCGCCGTTAAAGCCGCCGAGTAAAAAAACCTTCAAATTTACAATTTTCAATTTACAATTTTCAATTAAATCAATTCCTACCACTTTCTCTTTAAGTCGCTCACCCGCTAACCACGAAGCTAATATCAAACCTGTTCCGTCCGGCACACTCAAATCAGCTCTATTTAAAATATCGCGGAACTCTTTATCCTTTTGCGCCAAAACCAAAAAATCAGGATTTAAAGTTACTATCTGGTGCTGTTGGTCATCATTTAAAAATCCTCTTATTTTTTCAAGAGCTTCGGCCATTGTGACATTATCTATGCGAACGCCGAGAATCCTCATAATGCCAAATCAAATTTCCCAATTTCCTAATTTCTTTATTTCCGAATTTCTTGATTTCTAGAATCACTGGAAATGGATATTAGGAAATTAGGATATTAAGAAATTAAAAAATTATGATTCCAAGGAACATGATTCCAATATTACATATTCCGCCCCGTCGCTACGCAAATCACTCTCCATCACCTCAATGCTTGACACCGGCACCTGCGCCTGAAATTCTTCATTAATTTCTGGCTTTGGTTCTAGTTGTCGCCATCTGTCCATTTTTATTCTGGCCAGCGTAATATGCGGCTTTATTAAACGCATCTCTTTATATCTAAAACCCGAATCCGATTTCAAGAAAGCATCTTCCAGTAGATTTTTTAAATTACTTAGTTCTTGGCTTATTTCGCCTTCAACCCAAATCATCCGTGGCGGTTTATTAGGAGGTCCTAAAATAATTCGCTTAAAATTAATAAAAAACGGCTCGCATTTCGCCGCCTTTTCGCGGCTCACCCGACATATTTCCAGCATCTGTTCATCCGAAACATAGCCGACAAAAACTAAAGTTAAATGCAAGCTGTTTTCTTTGGTCCAGCGCACGGGCAAATAATCGTATTTTTCCTGAAATTCTTTAAGCCGCTTTTTAGCTTTTTCCGGCAAATTTATTGCGACAAAAATTCGTCTTCTCATAATTGAATCTTATCATATTAAGTGTTAAAATCAAGGCAGATATGGATAAATTCCTAAGAACAATCAGCCGAATTTTGCTGGCTGGCCTACTTATTTTTGAGCTCTTAAACGAGTTTGAAATTTTAAATTTTACCCTGAATTTTACTTGGCTAGGACTAGCCCTGACTAGCATTATTGCCTGGTCAATCATAGAAACCGCCTCATATTTTCTCAAAAAATATTGTGGCCATCCAATTGCTGGCTTAGCCGCAATAGTGGCAGTCGCCGCCATTTATCTTGACGCGTTCGGCGACATCCTTGGTTTTTATGGCAAATACAGCTGGTATGACCAGGCCGCTCATCTTTTGGGTAGTGCAGCAGCCGGCGGACTTCTGCTGTTTATTATTTACAGCTTTACTCAATGCGGCAAAATCAAATTAGGATTTATGGTGCAAGGACTTTTTGCCTTGTCGGCCACAGCTTTGTTAGGAGTGACTTACGAGCTGGAAGAATATCTTGAGGATTATTTCACCGGCTCGCATCGTCTGGGCGACGGACCGGACACGGCCAACGATTTGCTCTTGGATGTCGCGGGAGCATTATTGGCAATCTTGATTTCCATAATCTATCTTAAATTGGTAAAGAAAAAAACGGTTAATACCTAAATGTATATTATTGATGCTATTCTCCTCACCAAAATACCCCTTGCTCAATTTCAGATATTGAGCTACTTTTATCGCCTAGCGCTACCGACCGGAGCGCTAATTTTAGCTCCCTTGGGAAAAAGAAAAGAATTGGCGGCAGTGCTTGATTCGCACAAGATTACCGATTATAAGCTGGAAATAAAAAAAGCTGATTTTGAGCTAAAAAATATCGGTAAAGTAATTTCGGCCGAGCCAATTTTAACTCAACAACAAATTAAACTGGCGCTTTGGCTCGGACAATACTACTTCGCCTCGCCGGGATTATTTTTGAAGATGATGACGCCGCCAAAATGGCAAATGGCTAATGGCAAATGGCTAATGGCTGAATCAAAAACTAATAGTCAAAAGCTTATTTTAACACCGACTGTGACGCAGGCGGAGAGCTTGACGGGCAAAGACGCAAAGGCAATTTTGTGGCATTCTGGTCTATCAAAAAAACAACGAAACGAAATCTGGTGGAAAGTAAAAAACAACGAGGCACAGACCATTGTCGGCACGCGCTCGGCTGTTTTTTTGCCTTTCGCCAGCTTGAAAGAAATTATTATTGAAGATGAAACTAATCCGG
>JAHIST010000022.1 GCA_018818145.1 Patescibacteria group bacterium | reverse complement strand
TTCGCGATAATCAGATCCCAAACTTTTCCTATTTTTCAGCCATCTCGCAAACAGCAAAACTTGTTCCACAATTTCCCATTTATCAAGATTGCGCTTGAACCCCATTTGGCCTGTGGCGCAAAAAGCGCAGGCCAGCGGACAGCCGACTTGAGAAGAAACACAGACGGTATTTCTGTCTTTACCCCATTTCTTTTCCAAAGATATGTTTGCATTTTTTTCATCTATGCGAGCGAATCGGCTTCGCCTTTCTTCTTTGGAATTCATTAATTCGTGATCAGAAAAGAAACGGGGCGAGTGACGCATCAGAACCGTCTCAATTTTTAAGCCGTCTTTCAGGATTATCAGCGCTTTAACTGAATTTTCTTTTTTGGAAATAAAAAATCGAGAGCTAATCGCCAAAGGGAAAATTTCATTTAATTTTTTTCTCATTTCAACCGGTAAAACTGTCGCTTGGTCCCAATCACTGATTAAATCCTTAAAAATAAGCGATTTAATTTGTTTAATTCTAAAAGGCGGCTCACCCTTAAAAGTTTCTTCAATTAGTTCAAAATTTGACATTTTTTATAAAAAATATAAAATATCTAAATCTAACTTATAAAAGGAGGTTGGCATGTTCGACTTTAATTTTACCTACACGGGAATAGTATCGGTGTTCTTTGGATGGGTCGTGGCTGAATTTATAAAATCTTGGCGCAACCACTGCCGAAAATCAGATCTCGCTCTTGCGATTATGTACGCAAGAGTAAACGGCCAAGATGAAACCGCCGCTTGGGATAATTTTGCGGCGGAAATCCGTAAAAAGAAGCCAATGGCTTCTTGCAGGGATATTGAAGAACAGTATTTGTTGTTCTTCGATTTAGACTAAATTACCCGGCCGGGCAGAAAACTGCCTGGCCAATTTTTTACTCAATCACTTACTTTTTTAAGTTAAAAATTTCAAAAATTTTATTTTTACCAGTGGCTCCAAGGGCCAATTTGATTTGAGCTTTTGAAATTTTAAAATAATCCGCCAGCGCACTAACTACTGCCCGGTTGGCCTTACCCCGAATAGGCGGCTCCTTAACGGCTACGAAAAAATTGGTTTCGCTAAGTTTTTTAAACTCTACATTTCTGGAACTTGGTTTTACTTTAACAAATATTTTCATAATTTTCTCTAAAATTTCAATTCGCTTTTGGCGAAATAGAAATTTTAGCCTTTAGCCTCTTCTGCACTGCTGCGCTTTCCAATTCTCGCAAAGCATCGCCGGCAATCCAGCGGGCGGATTTACTGTCTATTTTAGAAATTTCTTTGGCTTGCCTTATCGCTGCCTTATTTAAGGCTAAATTTCGCTTCCCGATCTGGCGCAGGGCCCAATTGACCGCTTTGCGCACATAATTTCGTTCATCAGTGGCGTATTTTTTAATCAAAGGGAAAAACTGTATAAATTTCTTATCTTCGGCTTGCTTGTCTTTAAAAGCCAGACAGGCCATTAAAGCAAATCCCGCACGCCTGATAAACTCATCCTTATTTTTCACCCACTGGACGCATTTTTTAAAAGCGCTCGGGTGAGCATAAAAAAGGTTCATACAAACCTGATCGCAGACATCCCAAGAATCAAAATCTTTAACCCAATCGTCCATCTGCTTGCCGCTAACTTGAGCCGCGTTATCAATCATGCTCGCCAAAATGCGCGCTTCGTGAATCCCTGATTTCCAAAGCTGCTCTGCTATCTTATGCTTGCCCGCCGAAGCCTTGGCAAAGGCGGGATTCTTACCGATTTCTTTTGCCATCTGTCGTAAAACCGGAACCGCCACACCCAAAGTATTTTTCGGATTTATACCAAATCGCGCCATACCGGCGACATTTTTTGGATTGGCGGCTTTTTTAAGCTCTTTCAAAACATGCTGATAATTCGAGCTTTTTTTATTTGAATAATTGTCCATTTGTTAATTGTTAATTGAACAATTAACTTTCCCAGAGCTAAGCTCAGCTTTGCCAAAACTCATCCGCCTCTTTTTCCATTTTGGCTAGACGTGTATAGTAATCGGCAAATTCGTTTAAATGCGCCAGCGCAATTTTGCCGGTTATTATGGGATCGTCGTTGGAAACGTTTGTGGAGGCATCGCGCGTGCCGTGCTCCAATTCAACGTCCAGACCCATACGAAATTGCTCAACGTCAAAATTAGACCAGTCAATGCCTAATTGTTCGCCAATTTGTTTGGCTTCTTCGGTTGTGAAATGCTTTTTTGATTCGCTCATATATTTTAATTAAAAATTAAATTGCAATCTTATCTTACCATATAACAAACCAGAAAAGCCACCCATTTTTCAATGGGTGGCTTTTAGTCAGGGTTTTCCAGGCTTAATAAATCTCGTAGCTTAGGGTAACATTCACCTGAATTTCATTCTGCCCTGTCTGAATTTCTGGTGTGGCGCCGCCGCCCCCGCCAATGCCCAAACCTTCTCTTGCGTAAATTGGCATTGGCTCACCAGAAACGCTTTCAATAAAGCTGGTAATTTTTCCCAGCGTTACTCCCAATCCTTTAGCCAAATCTTCGGCTTTCTGTTTGGCGTTGGCAATG
>JAHIST010000021.1 GCA_018818145.1 Patescibacteria group bacterium | reverse complement strand
TGTTGCGCCAGCGCTCTTTTTGGGAAAAAGGAAATGTTTTTAATATTGAGGAGATGGCGACCGTATATCATTTTCCGACCATGGCCGTTCAGGCGCCGGTGACTCCGTATATTGAGGTAAAGAAAGGCGGCCCGCCCATCGGGCTGCCAACGGAGTAAACTGCGTTTGTTCTCTTTTGTGCCGACAAAAGAGAACCAGAAAAACTCTCGCCCGAGCGTCAAAAATAGAGAAAATCGGTTTCGCTGCACGAAAAAATTTACTATCCACGGCGCTTCGCGCCCCAACCATAGCACGTAAATTTTTTCCTTCCACTCAACTCGATTTTCTAGCTATTTTTGCGCTAAGGGCGAAGGAAATTAAGAATTTTTCTCATGCAAGGAGAGCAGAAGATTATACAAAATTTAAAATTATTATGAATAATCAAGAACACGATATCACAATTTTTGCGGAAACAGATTTTCGCAACCAAAAAGCGCGTTTTGGCATAAAGACAGATGACCGCAGCCGCCATTTATATATTGTTGGTAAAACCGGCACCGGCAAGACTACGCTTTTGGAAAACATGGCTATTCAGGATATCCAGCGGGGAAATGGCGTTGGGATTGTTGACCCGCATGGAGAGTTTGCTGAAAAAATGCTGGATTATGTGCCTTCTAACAGGATCAATGATGTCATCTATTTTAATCCGGCCGATTTGGAAGTCCCGCTGGCCTTTAATGTTTTGGAAAAAGTCAATCTTGAATATCGCCACTTGGTGGCTTCGGGCCTGATGGGAGTTTTTAAAAAAATATGGCCGGATGTTTGGAGCGCTCGAATGGAATATATTTTAAACAACGCGGTTTTGGCTTTGCTTGAATATCCCGGTTCCACGCTTTTGGGCATTAATAAAATTTTAGCCGATAAAGAATTTCGCAACAAAGTGGTGGAAAAATTGAATGACCCTTCGGTTAAGTCCTTCTGGATTAATGAGTTTGCCAAATATCCCGATCGCTTTCGGGAAGAAGCGGTAGCGCCGATTCAAAATAAAGTCGGGCAATTTATTTCCTCGCCTCTTATCAGAAATATTATCGGCCAGACCCGTTCTTTGATTGATTTTCGGGAAATAATGGATAATCAGAAAATTCTGATAGTCAATTTGTCTAAGGGTAAAATCGGTGAAGATGCCAGCCGTCTGCTCGGAGCGTTATGCATTACCAAGCTTCAATTGGCGGCTATGTCCCGCGTTGATATTCCGGAAGAGGAAAGAAAAGACTTCTATCTTTATGTTGATGAATTTCAGAACTTCGCCACCGAAAGTTTTGTCAACGTTCTTTCGGAAGCCAGAAAATACCATCTTTGTCTGATTCTGGCGCATCAATATATTGATCAACTTGTTCAGGGCGACAACACCACGGTCAAGGAAGCGATTTTTGGCAATGTCGGCACAATGATTTCTTTTCGGGTGGGGGCGGCGGACGCAGAATTTTTGGAAAAAGAATTTGAGCCCGAATTTATGCTGAACGATCTGGTTAATCTGGGTTTTGCCCAGATCTATCTTAAATTGATGATTGACGGTTTTTCTTCGCGCCCTTTTTCGGCTACAACCTTGTCGCCGATACCCAGAGTGGAGTCCAGCCAGAAGGAAAAAATTATCCGCGTTTCGCGCGAGCGCTACGGCCAGCCGCGACACGAAGTGGAAGAAAAAATCGCCCGCTGGAGCGGAATGCTCGGGCCGGAAGGCGAAGAAGATGATTTGGCGGCTCCAAAGGCGGTTTTTCAGCCCAAGCCAAAATCAGCGAGCGCGTCCCGGCCGCGGCGGGAGGATGGTCCGGCCGGCGGCGCTTCAAAAACAGAACAGGAAATTTTTGTTGATAAATGCTGGGAATGCGGCCAGCGGGTGGAGTTAAAATTCAAGCCTGACGGCGTCAGGCCGGTTTATTGCAGAAAGTGCTTAATAACGGTTAAATCAAAAAGGCCGTCTGATAGAATTCAGGCAGCGTCCATTGCCAGCGAGCCGGTGGTGAAAGAAACCGGCAATCCGATATCTTTAAGCCAGGCTTTAAAAGAAAAAGATGTTCAGTCAAGGCCGGAAAAGAAAAAACAGCGGCGGGAAGTGGATTTGTCGGAATTGCGTCAAGTTTTGACCGAGACGGTCGGTCCGATTCCGGAGAGCAGTGTTAAGGGTCAAAAAAAGACGAGGGCGCCAAAGAGACCCAAACAAAGTCAGCGCCAGAAGAAAAAAATAAAATTGATAAAGCTAAAGAATTAAAGCCCGGAGAATCAGTAGAGTTGTAAACAAAAGAAAACTCCTCCCATAATACGGGAGGAGTTTTCTTAAATAAAATAAGAATTAGGCGATTACTTTCTTCCTGTGTATTCTCCCGTTTGAGTGTTGATTTCAATAATGTCTCCTTCTTCCACAAAAAGCGGAGCGGCGATTGTCGCGCCGGTTTCAATTTTAACCTGTTTGGTGCCGCCCTGCGCGGTGTTGCCGCGAATTGTCGGCGGCGCCTCCACCACTTTGAATTCCATTTTAATGGGCAGGCTCATGGAGATAACTTTTTCTTCAAAAATAACCAATTCCATTTCAGAATTCGGTTTTAGAAATTTGGCTCTTTCGCCGATAATTTCCTGCGGCAGTTCAAAACGCGCCGCCGGATTGGCCAGTTCGGAAACGACAAATTTGCCGCGATGGCTAAAGAGGAGTTTGGCTTTTTTATAATCAATTTCCGCTTCCTCAAAGCTGTCGGTGTGCTGAAAATTACGATTGATTATTTTGCCGGTGATCAAGTTTCTGATTTTTGTCTGCGCCACTGGCTTTCGCTGCTGCATGCGCAAAAAGCTGAATTCCAGCACTTCATAGGGCTGGCCTTCCAGAATAAAAATTGTTCCGGGCTTGAGTTCGTTGTAATTTAACATAGCTTACGGATTTACCCCCACACCAGAACGCTACGGGCGTAAGCCCGTGGTGTGGGGGTTTACAGATTATTACAGATGTACAGATTTTATATAGCATAAAAAAATTTATTTGACAAATTTTTGATAACAGACTAAATTGAATTAATCGGTACTTTTATTAATTTGAAGGGAGGTATAAGTATGGAAGGCGCTGATAGAAAGTCGTTGGATGGATTGACTAAGAATTCTATTAAGGAGATTGAGGAAGCGGCAATTAAAAATCGATGCTGGTGGGATATGAGAATTTGTCCTTATTATTTTCAGATCAAAGGATTTCAGGAAGCGGGGGGAGCCTTCTGTTCGGGGTGCAACCGGGTGGAACAAGAGAGGTTTGTTGATTTAGCGATGAAGCTATTGCCAGCTGTTTGTCCTGTAGAAATAGCAAGAGAAATTCTTTTTGATGAGATGGAATATCTTAAAGAAGAGAGTGAAGAAAGAGGTAAGAAAATCGGTAGAGAGAAAACAGAAAAGGAATTTCGTCTAGAATTCCAAGACGAAATTAAGCGCATCATCGAATCCCTAAAAAGATTTATCAATGAATAAGAAGCAATTAAGTAAAGCAATTATTGCCCCCGTTTTAGAGAAAATCGGGGGCTTTTCTTTTTGATGAAAATATCATAAAATTAATTTCTATGACAGAGAAAAAGAGTAAAAAAAGAGTGATTGTAGCAATGTCTCCGTATAAATCCCTTCGGGATTCTACGGGGCAAGCGGGTGGCTATAACAAGAAGAGGATTGTAGTGGCGATGTCCGGTGGAGTAGATTCCTCCGTCGCCGCGGCGCTGCTAAAAAAACAAGGCTACGAGGTGGCCGGCGTTTTTATGCGTTTTTGGGCCGAATCGCAGAACCACGCGGAACTTGGAGGCGCGGAATTCACCCGCCCAAATTTTACAAAAGTAAAATTTGTGGCGGGCAAACGCGGAAATGAAAATCTTTGCTGTTCTGAAGGCGCTGAAAAAGCGGCGCGACTGGTGGCCGCCAAACTAAAAATCCCTTTTTATGTTTTTAATTTTACTAAGGAATTTAAAAAAGAAGTAGTGGATTATTTTTTGACCGAACAGGCGGCCGGCCGCACGCCAAATCCTTGTGTTGTCTGTAATAAAAAGATTAAATTTGGAATGCTATTTCAAAGAGCGCTGGGCGTGGGGGCGGATTTTATTGCCACTGGCCATTATGCGTGGCTGACGCCGAACAACGCGGAACTTCTACGTCGTTCTGCGTTAACTTCTGCGTCGTTCTGCGTTGAAGACAAGACCAAGTGTAAAAAACAAAATTTAAGCGCGGAACCACACAGAAAGCTACTAAGAGCTGCAGATGGAAATAAAGACCAGTCATATTTTTTACATCAATTAGATCAAAAACAGTTAAGTCGGATTATTTTTCCTTTGGCTGACTATACTAAAGATAAAGTAGTAAAGCTGGCTAAAAAATGGCGCCTGCCTTATCGCAGGGAAGAAAGTTTTGATTTGTGTTTTGTGGTCAATGACGTGGGAAGCTTTATTAAAAGACATTTAAAATTAAAGACGGGAAAAATTATAAACTATCATTGTTGTCATTCCCGCCTGCGCTTCGCCGAAGGCTTCGGCAAGGCGAGCGAAAGCCGGAATCCAGAATCTGGATCCCGGGTCAAGCCCGGGATGACACAGAGTGTCATTTTAGGCGAACACCAGGGTTTGCCGCTTTACACCATTGGCCAGCGCAAGCGTCTGTCAATTTCGCAGGGGCCTTGGTGGGTGGTAAAAAAAGATGAGCGCAAAAATATTTTGTATGTGAGCAATAAGGAGCGGGATTTATATCGCGACGAATGTTTGGTGGGTCAAGTGAACTGGCTAAACGGCGTTACCCCGAAATTACCGATGAAGGTTTGGGTGAAGATTAGATATAAAAGCGAAGCGAGTCAAGCAGTAATTCGCGGGATTGCCACGCGCCCTGCCCGCCACGGCGGGCAGGGCGCTCGCAACGACTTAGTGAAAGTCGTTTTTAAAAAGCCCCAGCGGGCGATTACGCCGGGGCAAAGCGCGGTGTTTTATACCAAGACCGGCGAAGTTTTGGGCGGGGGAATGATCAAATAGTTTTAAGTTATTAGTTTAAAGTTAAAAGTTAAGGCTGAAAACGATTTGTATATATGAAAAAAAGAAAGCCGCTCCTGCAGGGGAGGGTTGTAAAACGGAGAGAAAGGCTTCTTATGTTTTTTTGGTAGAGATGTAATGGTCGTCGGCCTTATCACCGACGGTTATTCTGTTTACGACTTTGTCTTTCTCTCCGTAACCCTTGGCTAATATAAAAATGATAATTTTTTGCCGGCTTTATTTTTTATCA
>JAHIST010000020.1 GCA_018818145.1 Patescibacteria group bacterium | reverse complement strand
ATTTCTCGCAACGCGCTGTCCAACAGGACACTTCGGCGCTGTTTTGTTAATTTAGCCATTACTCATTCTCCTTTTTGTTAATGTGCGTTCACCACGATACCCTCGTGGCAGGGATTACCAACTTATTTTGGCAATATAATCTTAACATACCTGCATAAAAAAAGCAACCCCAAGCGGAGATCTTCTATAAATTCCTGTATTAAAATGAAAATTTTTATTACCCGTCTTTCTGAAGGAATAATGCCAGAGTTTATTCTTTTGCTTTGATAACTGTAAACTTAGTGCTGACTATTTTTCCTTGCATTTGAGCTAATTTTTTCTCTGAGAAAGCAGGAGAAAATTTTGTACCCGGGCAATACGCTATTTCATCTAGCTCGTCCCCTGGCTGGACGATGTTAGAACCTTAAGGTGGGAAGAAATATATAAATATTCTGAGGTGATGTTGAAGGAAGTAAGGGAGATTTTGGATTTAGGATTCTGGCCTTTTTCTTTTTTGAATCTCTTTCAAATCTAAAGGTAAAACTTTTAGCTTATCTGCTCCATAAACAGAAATCATATTTGTAAAACCAGAGAATTCTTTTTTAATCTTTTTGATTTCTTTTTGATTTAAAGGCTTCGCTTTACAAGGTCTTAAAGGAGTATTTATTTGAATTTCATCGGGGCTTAATTTTTTTGCCAAATTAGCTATTTCTTTAGCAAAATCTTTATTTTCTTTAATAAACATTATCTGTAAAGCAAATTTTCCTAAAAAACCTCTTCTGAAATTTTGAATTCCTTCAAAGTACTCTTTAAATAAAATTCCCTTAACTGGATTATCTATTTTTTTAAAAGACTTCTCATCAAAAGCATCGAATTTAGCTACTACAATGTCTAACCTATTTAAAACATCTTTTACTTTTTTGTTAGCCAATAAAGTAGAATTAGTCAAAATCGCTAACGGTAAATTAGTCTTCTTTTTCAAAAAATCAATAATCTCCCCTAAATTTTTAGCTAAAGTTGGCTCGCCTGTTCCTGAAAAAGTAATAACATCGGCCCTAACCCTAGGTAGGGCTTCATTTAAATCTTTCAAAATCCTTTCAGTCTTTACATAAACTTTTCTTTCCAGGGTCTTTTGCTTTGTTTTTCCCAATTGGCAATAAATACAATCAAAAGAACAAACTTTTCGGGGTTTACAAATCAAGTCTATTCCAAAAGACCTTCCCAATCTCCAAGATAAAACTGGTCCATAAACTGTTTTCATAAATTTAAATTTCAATTATTCTCCCTACACCATTAGTGATAAAGCAATTTTGATAGAGGCATAATTTTGGGCTTTTCTCCCCTCAACTTGACTCTATTTTTAATAAAAATCAAGCCCTAATGGCTTGGTGGAGTATAATAGCTCCGGCGGTAGGATTTGAACCAAAGGCCTCTCGGTCCCTCGAACCATACTCAAGGTTGCTGACCATCGTAGACAACGTTAGAACCATTATCCAACGACATAATGAATATATTTACATACCGGACTTAGCGCCACGGGTTGTTTAAGATTTATTTTCTCTTATTTTATCCTACTTTGTTAACGGTAGATTAGAAATTAATTTAACCAATTCCGAATGCTGCACGATTAATTTATACTTCAGGAGTTTGATAAGTATCAGCAGGTCCACTGCTTCGGATTTAATACTCTCCGGTCCGACAAAAATTTCTTTTGTCTCCTGCACCAGATTCTTTGCGTAATTATAAAGCATCTCATATTCGGCCTTGTTTTTTACGTAATCAATAATTTTCTTGAACTCGCCTTTATCAAGCCAGATACCGTAACAGACGCCGCAAACATCAATTTCAATCGGCGTATCACCGTAATTAAGTTTGTAGAGAGGTATTTCGTCAGTCGGACAATATTCTATCTCTTTTTTGGCTTTAAATTTTCCCTTATCTTTCCAGAGTTTAAATTGAAACCAGTTAATGCTTTTATCCTTGATCTCAACATCCACCCATCTGGCTTCCGGCGCTTCTTTATCTTTGGCCAGACGCAATTCATCTTTTTCAAACCAAAGTCCACCGCATTTGGCGCAACGATCAATCTTGACATCGCCGATTTTGATTTTCTCCGATAATTCTTTTTTGCATTTTGGACACTTCATAATTGCATTATAACACAACTTTAAATATCTAAAGATTGTCCAAATCGGAACTTTACATTAGGTTTTTTCTCTTAAACAAATTAAAACCTCCTTCTCCAAATAATTAGGATTGTATTTTTTTAAGTTAATAATACGAAAATAACAAATTGACCTTTTTATTATTATACCAAAAAAAATAACTAAAATCTTATTCTTGTGGATTTTGACGGACTCACATAATTAATTCTTAGTGGATGATAGAAATTTAATCGTGAAAATGAACCCGGCTCGGTCTCTCGAACTGAGCACAAGCCTGCTCCCGCACTAGGAATCGAACCCCTCTCGGTCGCCCTGACGCTATAGGCGTCTCGGTCGGAATGCTCCGAGGGACAGACGCTATTCAAACCTATTTTATGAAAACGGAGGAGGTTTTTGAGGTGCCGGTTTTGGCTGAATGAAGTCAGAACTTATTTTACCGTTTAAGATTTGAAAATTCCCCCTATGAGGTTTTAAACGGAGTTTCGTCACAGAAATCATTCTCTTTGGCACAACCTATCTGTATCCATTCATAAAATATTGATGGCTTGCCATCAATAGCGATTATAACTTTACCTACGCTAGGAAATTGCTCAAGCGTTGTTTCCACTTCGGCCAAAAATTCAGCACTACCGCAACTGGTGCTTACATTGGGAATAATCTGGCGGATATCCTTCAGGTCTATATAAGCTGTATTATTCTCAATCTTTACTGTTTTAAGTATATCTTTTGTTGTATCAGAAAACCAAGAAACATAACCTTGGCTTTTTTCTTCTTCAGTTGGTCCTTTGAATAATTCCTCAAGAGCGGCTTTTGCCAAGCCGAGAGTTTCTGATATCTCTCTTTCAACGGGAAAAACTTTGTTGCAAGAGATTTCAGGATCTAATTCACTATTGCTGAAAAATATTTTCAGGGTCATTAATTCTTCCAAAGATACGCATTTTTCTCCATCAAAGCATTTATCAGAACCGCAATCGCAAATTTTCACTTGATGGCTATTTTCTGGCGAACAACCGCAGGCACCAATAAGGCAGAGATTCGGGAAATCACCAGTTGCTTTACAACACAATGAGGTTGATACTTGCCCTCCAGAATTTATACAAGCCTGTTCTATTTCAGTTAGCTCTTCGGGCGTTGATTGATAAATCCAATAACCTATTCCTGCGACAATAATTATTGCGATAACGACTAAAATGATTGTTTTGGACATATTATTTTTTAATTAAAGTTATATTTATTATGACCTTTCATTTCTATTCTACCAAAAAATCGCCCAAGGGGCGATATTAAAATTAAACTATTTCTCTAAAAGAGACAATGCTTTTTCTTTGTCTTTTTTTCGAACTAATAATCTTGCTCCTCCTGTTCCCCATAGTAAGCCAGGATATGCACCACCTGCATCATCTCCTGAAACCATAGCTTTAATACCATTCTCTTCAAGTAGTGTTCTAGCAAGTTCTGCGTCTGCTCTATTTGGATAAGTTTTAATACAAATTAATTCTTTCATTCCCTTATTCTACCAAAAAACCGCCTTCTTGGCGATTAATTGGTGCTTTAGGCGGCTCGGTCGCTTGAACCGAGCACAAGTCTGCTCCCGTGCTAGGAATCGAACCTCCCCTCGGTCGCCTTGTAAGGATAGGCCTCTCGGTCGCCAGAACCGAGCACTAGCCTGCTCCGGGAAGCAGACGACGTTCGAACCTATTTTATGAATACAAAAGAATATATTTATATCCCCGATTTGGTTGCTCCGTAATCTACCTACCCCGCCCCGCTACTCACTATTTTTTTAATCCTGTCTTAATAATTTATAAAAATATTT
>JAHIST010000019.1 GCA_018818145.1 Patescibacteria group bacterium | reverse complement strand
GATGCACCAAAAACCATAGCCAACTTCATAGAGCTGGCCGATAAAAAATTCTATGACGGGCTGAAATTTCATCGCGTTGTGCCGGATTTTGTAATTCAGGGCGGCGACCCAAAAGGCGACGGCACGGGCGGACCGGGCTATACTTTTAAAGACGAAATCAATCCTTGGAGCCTGGGGCTGTCAAACGAAACAATCCAGACGTACCAGGCGCAAGGCTACAAATATACGCGCGATTTGACTTCGCATAAAATGACTGCGGGCGCGCTGGCCATGGCCAACTCCGGCCCCGACACCAACGGCAGCCAGTTTTTTATTGTCACTCAAAAAGACCAGCTGCACCTTGACGGCAAACATACAGTTTTTGGCCGCGTGATAGAAGACATGGATGTCGTGCGCAAAATCCAGCAGGGTGATATAATGAAAAGAATATATATCGCTAATTAGCACGAATTCGGCACAAATGGCACGAATAAATTAGTGTAATTTGTGTTTAAATTTGTGAGTATTCGCGAAATTATGAACAAAATTGTTTTTGACATTGAAACAATTGGTGTTGATTTTGAGTCACTCCAGCAAGATGAGCAGGATTATATTTTAAAATACGCCGAAGACGAAAAAAAAGCCAAAGCCACTAAAGAAAAACTGGGGCTTTGGCCTTTCACCGGCGAGATTGTCGCCGTTTGTCTTTTTAATCCCGACACCCAACGCGGCAAAACTTACTTCCGGGCTCCCGCCTCCGCCCAAGGGCTTCGGCGAGGCGAGCCTAGCCAAAAAATCAAACCCTTTGTGGAAGAAAATATAGAATATGAAACAATGGAAGAAAAAGAAATTTTAACTAAATTCTGGGAACACATTAAAAATTACAAGCAGTTTATCACTTTCAACGGCAGGGGATTTGACTGCCCTTATATTATGCTGCGCTCGGCGGTTCTGAAAGTTAAGCCGACGGCCAACCTTATGCCCTACCGCTATGACCCATCCGCACATATAGACCTGCTGGACCAGCTGACGTTTTATGGAGCGTTCAGAAAATTTTCTCTGGATTTTTACTGCCGGGCTTTTAAATTAGACAACCAAAAAATTGAAGGCGTGAGCGGCGACAAAATCCAGCAATATTTTAAAGACGGCAAGTTTTTGGAAATTGCCCGCTACTGCTCCGCCGATGTTAAAGCAACAGCCGAGCTTTACGAGCGCTGGATAAAATATATTAAGACATAAAGGATTATCAGAAGCTTATTATTTATGAACTATGTCAGGTATATAAAATTCGGCTTGATCTGCGTGGCAATTTTTGAAATTGCGGTTTTATTTTATTCGTTGCATATTTATAATAAATTTGTTTCAAATCCCGACAATTATTATAAAAATTCTTTAACTAAATACGAACAATTAGAGAACCAGGAAAAACAATAAATTATGAAAAATCCCGAACTATCGGGGCAAGAACCCCTAATTCCAAAAAAACCTCCTCTTGAAAATCCTAAACTGCGTCCCGACCAAGACCCTTTTTTCCGAAAACAGGGAAAACATTATATTCCTTTTGAAGAAGAACCCTCCGAAAAACCGGCAAAAAAATCCAAAGAGCGGATATTGCCAAGAAAAAAGGTGCCCGAACTAGTCCGTCAATTTCTCAAAGAACAGGAAGAAAAAGACGCTAAACAGCCAACCGACGCCGGAAAAAAAATTAACCCCAAAAGTGTTGTGGTTAGAGAAAAAAAATGATTTTCCTTTACCCCGTTAGAGATTCAATCATGTCCATATTATTCTTTGAATTATATTGCGATTCCGCCTACGGCTCTTGTTGATAAATTATAAGTTTATTCGGGAAATCTCTAACGGGGTTTACAAATTCACTTATTAATAATATAGTTAACCAATAAGCATTAAGCAAACTTTATGTCCGACAAAAAAATTATAGTCGTAGCGATAATTTTATCTGCATTAGTTATTGGCGGCGGCTGGTATTATTCTAAAAACAGCCCCCAGCAGGCGGCTATTTCCCAGCCCCAAAAAACAGCGGCCGTCATTAGCGAGGCCGGAATTTCTTTTGGCGACCCGAACGCGGCCGTAACAATTGAAGAATATACCAATTTTCTCTGCCCGGCTTGCGCTCGTTTTGCCACCGAGACTTTCGGTAAAATAAAAGACGCTTATGTCGCCACCGGAAAAGTTAAATTTGTTTTTTTCTTCTATCCGCCTTTTGAATTAGGCGAGGCGACGCTGTGTGCTCAAGAACAAAACAAATTTATTGAATATCATGATTATTTATTCAACCATCAGGGCCAGATTACCGACGAAGATATCCTGAAAGATTTCGCGACTAATGTCGGCATGGATTTGGCAAAATTTAATGAATGCTACGCTTCCGACAGATACGACGGAAAACTTCAAAAATGGCTGGACGAAGGCCAGGCCAGAGAAGTTGACGCTACGCCGACTTTCTTCATCAACGGCCAAAAATTCATCGGCGCCCAGCCCTACGAGGAATTCCAGAAAATTATTGACCAGAAATTAAATCAATAAACTCATCTTTAAAAAAATAGCCTCACCACGGGGCTATTTTTGTTTGCGCGCAAAACTTTTGACATATTATTATTTTCCTTGTATAATAGCAATTATTGAACTGGTAGCGAGTAACCCATAATTTCATTTGAATATACCGCGATAATTTATCATTGAATAAGCCAGATAGCGGAAGCCCATAAAGGTGCACTGCAATCGCTCATAACGGATAACTAATTTTCGATAGACATCTTTCCAGGCGAAACATCTTTCAATCTTGAAACGTTCTTTGTAAATATTCAACAACGATTCAAACTCATTCAGTTTTTGTTCAATTTTGTCTTGATTCTTCATTCCCCGAAGATTGGGTTTAATCACCGACCTCAGTCCCGCTTTCAGTATTTCATTTTGATTGGCAATTGAATCAAAGCCCGAGTCCAGGGTTATGAACGATTCTTGGATGTCCAATTCCAGCAAGTCAGCTATTTCTATTAAGTTATTAAATGATTCATTGAATAAAATACAGTCATGAATATTAACCGCTTTGGCTTTCATCGGAGCGATGATATTACCCAGATTATCCGCTAAAGCAAGGGTTTTTTCTCCTCGCTGATGCTTCCAGCCGCAGTAGCCGATCTTTTGCCCCCTTTTTAGCCACCACATTGGAACCATCACCGTGCAGAATTGATAAATCCAGCTTACCCTGTTCATTTAACTCCATGACCGAAGATAAAAACAATCTTTCGTAGGAGCTGTCCTTTGACCAACGATTGTGCCATTTGTAGACGTTGGACCAATGCAACTCATTCTTGTAGGTTTTTAATTGTTTCCATTGTATTCCCGCGTGCAGCACATACAGGATGTAATTGAAAATCTTGTAAGTTGAGATAGCTGGTTTTGGTCCTTTAATAGGAGTTCGCAGATGTGGTTTGATGTATTGGTTGAAATCCTTCACCGAGACGTGTTTGGGCAGATGATTGTAACTTAATTTATCTTTGTTTTTAGTCATCAGGGAAAAGCGCTGAAAGGAGGAAATTACAGCGGCTTGATTTATGCTTAATTATCCTCTATTTTAGCACTTTTCCGTGGTTTACTGAATACCACTTTTATGCTTGAATACTTAAAAAACATCTTCATTCCGACCGCGGAAAACGGGTTTTTGCCTAAAAATTTGCAAAATAAACCTCTTTTTTTGTATGCCGTTGGTTTAATCGCCTTAAAAATTGCCCTAATTTCCGCATTTTTATTTTTACCCCGCACGCAGTTATTTTCCGATATTGCGAGCAACGAATTGCTGAATTTAATTAATCAGGCGCGCCAGGAAAAAAACTTACCTTTGCTGGCGCTAAATAATCAGCTTAATTCAGCTGCCAAATTAAAAGCAGACGACATGGTGGTCAATAATTATTTTGACCATACAAGTTCTTCGGGCGTCACTCCCTGGTATTGGTTTAGGACGGCTGGCTACAATTATGATTACGCCGGCGAAAATCTGGCGATGAATTTTTTTGAAAGCAGAGCTGTTTTTTCGGCCTGGATGGCCAGCCCCGCGCACCGCGATAATATCCTTGACCCGAATTTCAAAGAAATCGGCTTGGCAGTAAAAAACGGAAAAATTGAAAAACAAGAAACAACTTTAGCTGTTTTGACTTTTGGCCGCCAGCCAGCGCCAAAAACCAGCCAGCTCGCAATAACAAAACCATCCGCCAGCCCAGTTTCTTCTCCTGCTCAAACGCCCGCTTTGACGCCGGCGCCGACCGCCGCCCCAAATACCGCTGGCACGCCCAGCCCCGTCGCGCCCGCCACCAAAGAAACAACTTCGCCATCCGCGATGCCGGAATTTAATTCAACGCCCAACACCAAACTTTCCGTCAATGAATTAACCGATAATCACCCGCAAATTAATAAACCCGCCACAAAAATTTTGGGCGCCTTTGTTTCTAATTTTGAAGAGGCGACCAAAAGCTTGTATCTTTATTTCACGCTGTTTTTATTAATTGCCCTGGGTATAAATATTTTTGTTAAAATCAGAATTCAGCGCTGGCCGGCAATTTTTGTGACGACCGCGCTTATTGGATTATCCGCGCTTTTGATATTTATCTAAACTATGACTCAAAAAATAAAAATTAAAGAACTACTGGGCTGTATGCCCGGTGCCCTGCTGGGTAATTTTGTCTTGGGTGCGATTTTTTTGGCTCTGGGAACTTTTCTTGGCGGACCCAAAATTTATATTGAGCTTGCCAGCGCCGTATACGTTTTTTTAGCCCTGCTGATATTATATTTGCTGATTACCTGGTGGAGCATTTTTGCGCTGGCAAAAAACAAGTCAGCGCAAAATTTAGCAACCAGCGGACCCTATAAATTTGTCCGCCACCCGATGTATTCGGCCGTGATTTTTCTGCTGAATCCCGCACTGGCAATTTTATTTCGTTCCTGGTTTTTAATCTTGGCCCTTATCCCTATTTATTTTTTGTGGAAAAAATCTTTGCGTTCTGAAGAAAACTTTCTTGAAGAAAACTTTGACGAAAAATATTTTACATACCAAAATAAAGTTTGGCCGCTTTTTCCGAACTTACATCAAATAAATAAATTTTTATTTTATTCACTGACCGCCATCGCCGTCTTTTTAATCGCTTTTGTCAGCTTAAACTTCTCCGCGGTTTATCTGCGCTGGGTTTTTTATGAAAAAAATGAGAAGATTTCCTACGATACGAACGCCTCAAAACAGCTTTCGCCAGCTGACTTTCAGCGGATGTTTCAAGGAAACAACCAATCTAATCCCAACGAATCTTCAACCGGCACGTCGACGAGCTACAAAGTAAATTATACCGAGCTGGCAAATTCTATAGCTATCTCTAAAATTAATATTAAAGCCCCGCTGGTTTTTAGCACTGGCACCAGCCAAAAAGAATTGAACGATGCGCTAAATCAGGGAGTTATTATTTATCCGGGAAGCGCCCTGCCGGGACAGGACGGCGAAGTTTTTCTTTCCGGCCACAGCTCAATTTTTCCCTGGGTCAAAACGCAATACGGCCAAGTTTTTACTTTGCTTGACAAGCTGGAACCCGGCGACATTATTTCGTTGGTTTACGATCATTTTCAATATGATTATCGGGTTATCGGCAAAAAAATCCTTCTGCCCAAAGAAGTGAATATTTCCAACACCAAAGAACCGATTTTAACCTTAATGACTTGCTGGCCAATCGGCACAGCGCTAAAAAGGCTGGTAGTAAGGGCGGAATTGATAAAATAGCCAAAAACTGTAGAGTTAACACCATAAGGTGACACTTGGTATAGTTAAGGGTAACACCTGTTAACTATTAACTATGACTACTATGCCAAGCCCTTTAAAATATGATCGGGAACAAAGATTTAAATGG
>JAHIST010000018.1 GCA_018818145.1 Patescibacteria group bacterium | reverse complement strand
CGAACAAGGGCTAAGATTTTTGGTACGGCCAAGCGGCCGCGCTTATCAATTTTTCGCAGCAACAAGCATGTTTATGCCCAATTGATTGATGATGAAAAAGGAAAAACTTTGGCAAGCGCGCACGATTACGAAATTAAAAAGACCGAAAAGGGAAAAACAAAAAACGTCGCTTTGGTTGGCCGTCTAATTGCGAAAAAAGCGGCGGATAGTAAAATTGAAGAAGTAGTTTTTGATAAAGGTGGCTACAAATATCACGGCATTGTTAAGGCTTTGGCAGAGGGCGCCAGAGAGGCGGGATTAAAATTTTAAATCGCGGAGAAAACGCGGAAAAAAAATGATGAGAAAAATAAAAGAAAGAGAAAAATCAGAGTTTGACCAGAAAGTTTTAGACGTGGCTCGCGTGACCCGCGTGGTTGCCGGCGGTCGGCGTTTCAGTTTTCGCGCTACCGTGGCGGTGGGCAATAAAAAAGGTAAAATCGGCGTTGGCGTGGGCAAGGGACTGGATGTTTCTCAGGCGGTGGAGAAAGCTGTGGCTGACGCTAAAAAACAGATGATCGTTGTGTTTTTGAAAGAAGGGACAATCCCGCATGAAGTCTCAGCCAAATTTTCTTCAGCCCGTATTTTTTTGAAGCCAGCGCCAATCGGCAGAGGCTTGGTTGCGGGCGGAGCGGTCAGGCAAATTTGTGATTTAGCCGGCATCAGTGATATCTCGGCAAAAATTTTGAGCAAATCAATCAATAAACTAAATAATGCGAGAGCGACGCTGGAGGCTTTAAAGAAGCTTAAAACCAAGCGACCCGAATGACGCGAATTACCACTCGAATGACCCGAATAGTTCAGTGAGTTCACTATAAATATTCGGATAATTCGGGTATATTCGTAATTAGAGTCGTTTCTTATGCAATTACACCAAATTTCTCCAACTAAAAAACAAAAAAGCAAACGGCGGGTCGGCCGCGGCGGCAAACGCGGCACTTATTCTGGCCGCGGTGTTAAGGGACAGAAATCCCGCGCCGGCCGTAAAATGAGGCCGGAGTGGCGCGATGTTTTAAAGCGCATTCCAAAGCGGCGCGGTTATAAATTTAAAAGTATCCAAGAGAAGCCTTGTATTTTGAATTTGGGCGATTTAAACAGCGCTTTTAAAGAAAACGAACTGATAACTGCCGGCGTCTTGTTAAATAAAGGTTTAATTAATAAAATAAAAGGGAGAATGCCGGAAGTTAAAATTTTGGGCGATGGAGAGTTGAATAAAAAACTCGATTTTAAAGGATTAAAAATGTCCGCGAGCGCCAAGAGTAAGATTGAAAGAGCGGGCGGAAAAGTCAATTGAACAACTGTCAATTGAACAATTGAACAATGATTATGTTTCAGAAGTTTCTCCAAATATTTAAAATTAAAGAGCTGCGCAATAAGATTCTTTTTGTCTTGGCGGTTTTTATTATTTTTCGCTTGACCGCCAATATTACGATCCCGGGCATAGACGCGCAGATGCTGAAATCGTTTTTTGAAGGTAACCAGCTCTTTGGGTTGCTTAATATTTTTACTGGCGGGGCTTTAAGCAATTTGTCCATTGCCATGCTGGGGCTGGGGCCTTATATTACAGCAGTCATTATTATGCAGCTTTTAACGATGATTTTTCCGCGACTGGAGGCGCTTTATAAGGAAGAAGGAGAGGCCGGCCGGCAGAAATTTAATCAATACGGCCGGATTTTGACTATTCCTCTGGCTGCCATGCAGTCTTACGCCATGATAGCGATTTTTAAAAGCCAGAATATTTTAGGCCCGATGACATATTTTCAGTTAGCCACCATTATCGGAGTGGTGACGGCAGGCACCATTTTTTTGATGTGGCTGGGAGAATTAATTTCTGAAAAAGGGATAGGCAACGGCGTTTCGTTATTAATCTTTGCCGGCATTGTCGCCGGTTTCCCGACCAGCTTGCGACAAACCATGGTCAATTGGGATCCGTCTAAAATTCCTGCCTACGTTGGGTTTTTAGCCATTGCTATAATAGTTATTGTCGGAGTGGTCATAATCACCGAGGGCCGCCGCAATATCCCGATTTCTTATGCCAAAAGAATCCGCGGCAACAGAGTGTACGGCGGAGTTTCAACTTATCTGCCAATGAATGTTAACCCGGCCGGAGTCATGCCGATTATCTTTGCCCTGTCTTTTATGCTGCTGCCGGGAATGGTCGGCAGTTTTTTGGCCAATGTACAAACACACTGGCTGGCGGTTGGGGGAAAATTTTTGCGCGATCTTTTCCAGCAAGGGCAATTAATTTATGGAGTAATTTATTTTTTATTAGTGGTATTATTTACCTATTTTTATACCGCGGTGACTTTTGACCCCAAAAACATTTCTAATAATTTGCAAAAAATGGGCGGTTTTATCCCGGGCATCAGACCGGGCCAGCCCACCACCGAATTTTTAAACTTTATTTTAAACCGTGTGCTGCTGGTTGGTGCCATATTTTTAGGCGTAATTGCGGTGACGCCAAATGTTGTTCAGGCCGCGACCGGCATCTCGACCTTTCAGATCGGCGGAACATCAATTTTGATTGTGGTCTCGGTGGTTTTGGAAACTATCAGGCAGATTGAGTCGCAGTTGACGATGAGGGAGTATGAAGGATTTTAGAAAAAATTTTCAATTTAACAATTTTCAATCAATGCCCCGCCCGGCGAGGCAAGCTATAAACATATGAAAACTCCTCAAATTTTTATTTTACTTGGCCGTTCTGGCTGCGGCAAAGGAACGCAGGCAAAATTACTACAGGAAAAATTTGGATTAAATTATATTAGCAGCGGTGATTTTTTAAGAGAGCGAATAAAAACTTGCGATTTTACAGGTAAAAAAATGGAAAGGATGATGAAGACGGGTTTTTTTGTGCCCACTCCCATAATCATGAATATCTTATTAGACATTTTAGAAGGATATAAAAAAGACAAGCAAAATCTTAAAGGAATAATTTTCGATGGTGTGCCAAGGAAATTAATTGAGGCCCAAGTTTTGGATCAGGCATTGGAATGGTATGAATGGGATAAAAATACCAGAGTATTATTAATAGATATTTCTGAGACAGAAGCATTTAATCGGTTAACTAAAAGGAGAATTTGCCAAAATTGCGGCAAATTAATTCCCTATATTGGGCACTACAAAGACATTACTAAATGCGATGATTGCGGCGGTGAGTTAGTGATGCGGCCAGACGACAAAGAGGAGGCGATTAAAAGCAGATTGAATGAATTTAGCGATAAAACCGAACCAGTCGTTGACTACTATGAAAAACAAGGCAGGTTAATTAGAATTAACGGCGAGCAATCAATTGAGGATGTGCATAGAGAAATTTTAGAGAAAATTAATTAATTTTTTCGTTCTCTTTTGTGCCGACAAAAGAGAACCAGAAAAACTCTCGCGCGGGCATAAAATTTTAAGCCAATCGGATTTGCTCCGCTAAAATTGCCTCAGTAAAGTCGCGACAAGCGCTCCCTTCGGCAATTTCTTAACGCTTCGCTCATCTCGATTGGCTGATAAAATTTTTGCCATGCGCGAATTAAAAATACTTTTAAATTTTTACTTGTAATTTTGCATTTTGATTTTTGACTTTTGAATTTTCTATGATTTCTATTAAAATCAAGGATGAAATAGATATTATGCGCCAAGGCGGAAAAATCTTGGCTTTTGTTTTATCCGAAGTGGCCCGAGCCGTTAAGCCGGGCGTGACGACAAAATATCTGGATGAATTAGCCGAAAGTTTAATTTACGAAAAAGGCGCCTTGCCGGGATTTAAAGATTTTCAAAAATATCCGGCAACTTTGTGCACTTCAATCAATGAACAGATCGTTCACGCCCTGCCTTCAGACCGCAAATTAAAAAAAGGCGACATTATCGGTTTAGATTTGGGCGTGCTTTTCCCGCCGGAAAAATGTAGCACCTGCTCTATGGCGCAGGGTTGTGGCGGGCAGCAGGGAATGTATACTGATTCGGCCGTGACCGTCCCGGTGGGCAAGGCAAGCCCCGAGGCAAAGAAATTAATTGAAGCGGCTCGAGGTGCGCTTAATGTGGCCGTGGTTAGAATTAAACCCGGCCGAAAGTTAAGCGAAATTTCCGAAGCAATAGAAAAATATGTTGGGGCGGCAGGTTTTTCCGTAATTCGGGAGCTGGTCGGGCACGGCATTGGTTGTGAACTTCACGAAGCACCCGAAATTCCCAATTTTGCCGGCGGCAATTTTAAAGACATCGTTTTAAAAGAGGGAATGGTCTTGGCGCTTGAGCCGATGGTAAGCGCCGGCACTCATAAAATAAAAAAATCAAAAGACAAATTCGGTTTTGAAACCGAAGATAAATCCTTAACCGCGCATTTTGAGCACACGGTGGCGGTGACCAAATACGGATGCGAAATACTGACAAAAATATAAAAGAAATAGAGTATGATCTGGTTGTCTCGGTTGATGAGGCGGCCTTTTTCTTTTTGTAAAAGTTGTGATATAATAATAGCAATTATTAATAATCAATGATCAATTTT
>JAHIST010000017.1 GCA_018818145.1 Patescibacteria group bacterium | reverse complement strand
GCCCTGATTTAGGTCGCCTAATTAATCACGCCAGCAAAGAGGCCAAAGACTTGGGAGATGAGTATGTTTCGGTTGAACATTTATTGCTTTCAATTTTCAGCGTTGGCGGCCGGGCTAAAGAAGTTTTCCAGAATTTTAATATTGATAAGCGCGGGATTTTGAATATTCTGGAAGATGTCCGCGGCGGCCAGAAAGTGACTGATGTTGAGCCGGAAAGCAAATATCAGGTATTGGAAAAATATGCCAGAAACTTAACCACTCTGGCGCGAACAAAAAAACTTGATCCGGTAATCGGCCGGGATGACGAAATAAGGCGGGTGATGCAGGTGTTATCACGCCGGACAAAAAATAATCCCGTGCTGATTGGCGAGGCGGGCGTGGGCAAAACCGCCATTGTTGAAGGTCTGGCTCAGCGAATCGTGGCCGGCGATGTACCCGAAAGCTTAAAAAGCAAGGAATTAATCGCGCTGGACTTGGGCGCGTTAGTGGCCGGCACTAAATTTCGCGGGGAATTTGAGGACCGTATTAAAGCGGTGCTAAAAGAAGTTGACCGCTCGGCGGGCAGATATATTTTATTTATAGACGAACTTCACACTTTAGTCGGCGCGGGCGCGGCCGAAGGAGCGATTGACGCTTCCAACCTTTTGAAACCGGCTCTGGCGCGGGGCGAATTGCACGCTGTCGGCGCCACCACGTTCAAAGAATACCAGAAATATATTGAAAGAGACCCGGCGCTGGCCCGAAGATTCCAGCCGGTAATGGTTAAGGAGCCCACCATTGAAGACACGGTCGCTATCCTGCGGGGGCTAAAAGAGAAATACGAAGTGTATCACGGCGTGCGCATTACCGACGCCGCCATAATTAGCGCGGCTAACTTAAGCGCCCGCTACATAACCGAGCGCTTTTTGCCCGACAAAGCCGTTGATTTGATTGACGAAGCAGCCTCGGCCCTGCGTCTGGAGATTGACAGCATGCCCACCGAACTTGACCAGCAAAAACGCAAAATCATCCAGTTGGAAATTGAGAAGCAAGCCTTAAAGAAAGAAAAATCAAAAGACGCCAGAGCCCAGTTGCGCCAAGTTGAAAAACAGCTGGCTAATTTAAAGGAGCAGACGCGCGAGGGCGAACTGCGCTGGAAAACCGAGCACGAAATTATTGTTAAAATCAGCGAGGCTAAGAAAAAAATTGAAGAATTCAAACAGCAGGCCGAAATAGCTGAGCGCGAAGGCAATCTGCAAAAAGTGGCCGAAATCAGATACGGCCGGATACCGGAGCAGGAAAAATTGGCGAAAAACAGCCAGAAAAAATTGTTGGAAGTCCAAAAAGACAAGCCGTTTTTGAAAGAGGAAATAGGCGAGCAGGATATCGGCCGGGTGGTTTCGCGCTGGACCGGCATTCCTGTCCAAAAAATGCTGGAAGGCGAAATGAATAAATTGTCGCGCATGGAAGAAGAGTTGCATGAGCGCGTTATTAATCAGGAAGAAGCCATTGGCGCCATTGCCAATGCTGTGCGTCGCGCCCGCGCCGGAGTGTCGGAAGAGAAACGGCCCATTGGTTCCTTTATTTTTTTGGGTCCGACCGGTGTTGGCAAAACAGAGCTGGCTAAAGCTTTGGCAGAATTTATGTTTAATGATGAAAACGCCATTGTCCGTCTGGATATGTCAGAATATATGGAAAAGCACACCGTGGCGCGCATGATCGGCTCGCCGCCCGGCTATGTGGGTTTTGAAGAAGGCGGGCAGCTGACCGAGGCCATCAGACGGCGGCCTTACGCGGTGGTGCTGTTTGATGAAATTGAAAAAGCCAATCCGGAAGTTTTTAATGTTTTACTGCAAATTTTGGATGATGGCCGCCTGACCGATGCCAAGGGCCGGGTGGTTAATTTCAAAAATGCGATTATCATTATGACTTCAAATGTCGGCAACGAAGTTATCAAACAATATATCTTGGGCTTTTCGGCCGAGGACGAGCCCGACAAGGCAGAGCAAAAACAGATGAAATCAAAGGTGATGGAAGCGTTAAAAGCTTCTTTCAAGCCGGAGTTTTTGAACCGCGTTGATGAAATAATTGTTTTTGACAGTCTGGGCAAAGAGGACTTGGCTAGAATTGTTGAACTGCAGTTGGCCCAAGTGCAAAAAAGGCTGGTCATCAAGAAAATAAAAATCAAAGTGTCGGTTAAGGCCAAAGTCTTTTTGGCCGACAAGGGCTACGATCCCAATTACGGCGCCCGGCCCCTTAAGCGTTTAATTCAACAGACAATTTTAGACCAGATTGCCAAAGAAATCGTGGCGGGAAATATTAAGGAAGGGGATTCGGTTTCTATTGACGCTAATGAAAAGGGAGTTGTGGTGAAAAAAATAATATGAAAAACAAAAAAGATTATAAAAAAATAATTACTTTTTGGGCAACTGTTTTTTTAGTTGGGGGTGCGGCCGGAATTTTAGCGACACAATTTTTTCTGCCATGGCTTGCCACTATTCCTTCGCTTAGCAAGATTAACTGGATCAGCAACGTCAAAAATGGCACCACAGTAATTAATAAAACCGAAAGAATAATCATCGGTCAGGATTTAGCTTATCAGGACGCAATCGGGCGGCTGTCCAATTCGGTTGTGGCTGTCAGAGCCGAGCGGCAATATAGAGTAGTTAATAAAAAGCAAGTGCCCTTGGCCAAGCCCGAAATTTTAACCCAAGGCACAGGCTTTATTTTAACCGGTGACGGTGTTATTGCCACGGCCGATGTTTTGGTTCCCGAAACAGCCACTAATTTTATTGTGATAAAAGACAATAAAGAAATTGAGGCGCAGGTGTTGAAGCGTGACGAACAAAGCGGGCTGACTTTGCTTAAAATAGGGGAGTCAAATTTATCGGTGGTCTCTTTGGGCGATTTGGAAAATATTAAACTGGGCGAAATGGTTTTTTTGCTGGGGGCGGAAAATTCGGCTTTGGGCGGTTTAAATAAATTCGTTAATATCGGCTATGTAAAAACGCTGGCGCCCGAGATTACTTTCAATTTCAGCGAAAGCCAGCTGGCTAACGGCAGTCCCATGGCTAACGGACGGGGCGAGGTGCTGGGTTTAAGTCTAATTGACAAGGACGGAAAAATTAAAATGGTTTCAGAGGAAAAAATAAGAGGATTATTAAAATAATTTTAGAAAGGATTAATAGAATATAATGTCGTACAACGGAAACTGTCGGAAAAGCAAGTTGTCGTGTGATGGGCAAAAATTGGGCTGGCGGCCGCTGGTGAGGCGGGGAGAGAAATTATGTCGCACAATATAAATTTTACAATAAAGGCGAGCTTTGTCGTAGAATTTGGCAAGTTTGTGCGATATTTCTTAGAAATGTCGCACAAACTTGCTTGGTATGCTGAAAAAAACTTTACTTTGCCCTATTTATAAGATTAGTAAAATAGACGCAGAAATAATGGTTTAGAATTTAAAAGCTTTTTAATTTTAAATTTCAAAGCTTGGGCGTCAAAAACACTCAAGCTTTTTGTTTAGACAAATTAAATCGTTTGTTATATAGTTCAGATAAATAAAAGAGATGAAGATAGAAAGCAAAATTATAAAAATTTTTGTCGTTTTTGTGTCTGCGGTCGCGATTATATTAATTTTTGTCGCCGGTTTTTTAGTTTGGCAGCAGCGTCACAGCGTAAATTACAAAGCCGATATAGCGCTAATCGGCAACCAGCCGCAATCTATTTTTCAAAAATTGCCGCAAGCGCAAGAAGCAACGGAGCCGATAAAAATGCTGTTTTTTGGCGATATGATGCTGGACCGTAACGTCGGTTTGGTTATAAAACAAAAAGGCTTGGATTATCTTTTTGAAAAACTGGCAGCCGGCGATTTTTTTCAAGACAAAGATATTATTGTCTGTAATCTGGAAGGAGCCGTTGTTAATGAAGGCGCGCACTATCTACCAAATAACGCCTATGACTTCGCTTTTTCGCCGGAATTCGTCGGCCGGCTGAAAAGCTACGGATTTAATTTTTTTAATCTGGCCAATAACCATTTGATCGACCAGGGCGAGCGCGGGATATCCGAAACGCGGCAAAACCTGGATAAGCTCGGCTTTAATTATTCCGGCTGTCCCGACGGCCAGATTGCTGAATGTTCGGGAAGAGTTATTGAGGTAAAAAATCGAAAAATCGGCCTGGCCGGTTTCAGCGCGGTTTATTCAAAATTAGATCAGGAAAAATTAGCGACGTTCGTGGGTGATTTGGCAAGCAGCACAGATTTATTGATAGTTAATATGCATTGGGGCAATGAATATCAGCATCAGTTCAGCCAATATCAGCAGGAACTTGCTTGGGCGCTGATTGATTCGGGCGCCGACATTATTGTTGGCCATCACCCGCATGTGGTTGAAGGTATGGAAATATATCGGGGCAAGCCGATTTTTTATTCGTTAGGCAATTTTATTTTTGACCAGTATTTTTCTGCTGATACCCAGGAAAACTTAGCCCTGGATTTAATTTGGGAAGACAAAAATTTGGAAATTTTTCTTATTCCATTGAAATCAAAACAGAGCCAGTCGGATTTGATGACCGAGGCGGAGAAAAATAATTTTTTGCAGAAATTCATCATCTGGTCGCAAATCGGTCCAGAATATATTGAACAAGTAAAAGCGGGAAAGATTGATTTGAAAAATAGCTATTCTTTTTAGGGCCGCCGATTCTTTTTAAAGATAGCAAAAAATGATGCCGCAAGGCATTTTTAAATTTAACCTGCAATTTTATCCCCACACCTATGCATAGGTGTGGGGATCTATTTGACCAAAATGTTTTTTAAACTTAAAAT
>JAHIST010000016.1 GCA_018818145.1 Patescibacteria group bacterium | reverse complement strand
GCTGCTGGCGCGGTTTGGGGCACGGCGACAACCACCAGAACCGTTTCCGCCGGTTCGTCTCGCACCTTTGTGTTGCGGGCGACCTTGGGCGGCACGGGCTCTGGCGCTTCGGTTACCACCTACTTAATGGGTGACTCTGCGGCTCCGACTTCAATGAGCGCTAATATGGTGACCTTTGATCTTGCTGAAGCTGATGATCAAGATGACTTCATCTGGTCAGATATCAGCAGCGCGAGCCACGACACCACCCCGGTTGGCGCAACCATAAGAGACTGGATGAACGGTTATCTGGTTTCCGGATTGCCGTCTTCCAACTTAGCGGCTCAGACCTTGAGCAAGTAATCTCTTAACGAGATAATTTCTACGGCTTTGCTTGTGACTGAGCCGTGAGAAAATCCGAAAACCCTCCGCCTTTGACGGGGGGTTTTCTTTTGGGGAAAAAAGCGATAGAATGAAAGCAATGTTAAATTTTAAATTTTGAAATTTTAAATCAATTTTAAATTTAAATTTATGGCAAATAAAGAATATAATCTAGAAGAAAGAACCGCAAAGTTTGCCGAGGAAATTTTAAAATTTGCCGCTAAAATACCGAAAAATTCTATCAATAATTCTTTGATTACCCAGTTGGTAAAATCAGGAACAAGTATCGGGGCTAATTATTGCGAAGCTAACGGAGCTGATTCTAAAAAAGATTTTTCCCATAAAATAAGTATTTGTAAAAAAGAGACCAAAGAAACAAAATATTGGTTAAGAATAATTGTTAGCGCCAATCCTTCTTTAAAAGATGAAGCGCGTAAATTATGGAAAGAAGCGGAGGAATTTAACTTGATATTTTCAAAAATTGTTAGAACTTGCAGAAACAAAAATTAATTTTTTATCATTTATTCATTTAGACATTCAATTAAAATTTATAATTTAAAACTTAAAATTAAAAGTATGTTATCAAAAAAATCAATCATCATTTTATCTTCCGTTATTTTTATCGTCGTTATCGCCACCGGCGGATTTTATGTTTATAAAAAAGGATATTTAAACGGCGCGCCCCAAGTATCTCCGGGGTCGATTCTGGAGCCGGAAAAACTGCTGACTTTTGAAATAAAAAATAAAAATCTGACCCTTGACCAAGCTAATCTTTTTCAAGATAGATTTGGCGAAACCAAAGAAAGTCTGCAAAAAAACCCCGATGATTTCAACCAATGGCTGTATTTGGGCGTATTAAAAAAAGGCGTAGGTGATTACGAGGGCAGCCGCGACGTTTTTTTGTACGCCGGGCAAATCAGGCCTCAAAGCTCAACGCCCTTTGCCAATTTGGCCGACCTTTACGCTTACTTTTTAAATGAGCCGCAAAAAGCGGAGGCGGCGATTAAAAAGGCGATTGCCAATGACCCCAATGATTACAATTTTTATATTTCGCTGGCAGACATTTATCAATATAAATTTCCCAATGGCGGAGCGCTGTATGAGCAAACGATGCTGGAAGCTTTGCAAAAATTTCCCGACAACCCCAATCTGGTTAGTAATTTGGCTGCCTATTATCGCCAGACCAATCAGGTGGACAAAGCGATTGAGTATTATGAAAAACTGGTGCGCCTGGCGCCTGGAAACGAAACGGCAAAACAGGATTTGGAAGAACTGCGGAACAAATAATCAATTTTCAATACCCAATAATCAATAAACACTCAACGCCCAACATTCAATTTTTATTTGAACATTGATAATTGAATATTGATTGAGTATTGAATATTGAGCATTAAATATTAAAAAATGTTTTCTTTTCTATCCAAAATCGACAAAAAAATTCTTTGGTTGATAAAAATTTTATTGGGCCTGTGTTTGGCCGCACCTCTTTTTGTTTCCAGCGGACTGCTTTTCCCCTACACCGCTCCCAAGGCTTTTGCCTTCAGAATTTTAGTAGAAATAGCGGCTGTTTTTTATTTTTATCTTTGTCTGCGCTACCCCGCCTTTCGGCCCAAAAAAACACCGCTTATTTTGACGGTGCTGGCATTTTTGGGAATTTGGTTTTTGTCAACGCTTTTGAGCGTTGATTTTTCTTTAAGTTT
>JAHIST010000001.1 GCA_018818145.1 Patescibacteria group bacterium | reverse complement strand
TTTATTTTCCTTGACTGGCTTTTGGGCTTTTTAGACAAGACATCCGCCGCCGGCGCGGCAAAAACCGAATGGCGGACATTTTTTTTGTTGCGATGAAAAAACATAAATATCTAAAAGGCCGGCTTTTCACCGACCTGTTTTTATTTTTTTACCCCGAGCTTGTCGAGGGGCTAATTTTTTTGAACCCGCACAAATCCCGCAAAACTTTAGGTACCTCAATTGACCCGTCCGGCTGCTGATTGTTTTCCAAAATGGCAATTAGGATTCTTGGCGAAGCGATGACCGTGTTGTTTAGCGCGTGAACGAATTTTGTTTCGCCCCGCGCGTCTTTATATTTAATGTTCAGGCGCCGCGACTGCCAGTCGGTTAAATTGGAATCTGAATGCGTCTCGCCAAAATTTTCCCGGCTGGGCATCCAAGTTTCAATATCATACATTTTATATTTGCCCGCACCCATGTCGCCGGATGCATTTTGCACCACCCGATAGGGCAATTCCAAGTCCCGCATAATATCTTCCGAAATTCCTCTCATTTTTTCCAGCCATTCATTTGATTGAACTAAATCGTTTTTACAAAGCACCACTTGCTCTACTTTGGCAAATTCGTGCAAACGATACAAACCCCGCGTGTCTTTGCCATAACTGCCGGCCTCGGAACGATAACAAGTGGAAAAACTACAGACCTTCATTGGCAAATCTTTTTCTGCCAAAGTCCGGTCTGAAAAATATGCCAAAAGCGCTGGCTCGGAAGTCCCCGCCAAATACAGCGATTCTTTGCCTTGATTCCCACCTGTCAAATCACCGGAGCTATTGATTTGATAAACCTCTTCCCTGCCAAAAGGAAAGTGCCCGCTGCCGTATAAAACAAATTCTTTCACCAAGGTTGGGCCCAGCATTGGCTTGAATCCGGCTTTTATAATCTTGTTCCAGCAATACCAAAGCAGGGCCAAATGTAAAATAGCTCCTTCATTTTTTAAATAATAACCCCTGAAACCCGAAATTCTCACTCCGGTTTCAGTGTCAATAATATCCAGTTCTTTACCCAAAGAGATATGGTCTTTTATTTCAAAATCAAGCTCGCGCGGCTGACCCCATCTGGCTATTTCTTTATTAGCCGAATCATCCGGCCCTAAAGGCGTGTCGGGAGCCGGAATATTTGGCACCTGCATCATCAGCGTCCAATATTCTTTTTCAACTGCCCCGAGCTCTTTTTCCAGCTCTTTAAATCTCCCTTTGAGCTCTTTTGATTTTTCTAAATCCTCATTATTTTTTCCTTGGGCTATTTTTTGAGAAAGCTTGTTTTGCTCCGCCTTGATTGATTCTGAATTCTGAATCAGGCTGCGACGCTTTTCATCCAATTCCAAAAGCCTCTCAATATCCGCTTTCAGATATTTTTTCTTTACCGCGTCCTTGACCGCTTCCTTATTTTCTCTGATAAATTTTATATCCAGCATATTGATGGTCTAAATAATTTTTACTGCAAATATCGCTAAAATAATAAAAACAAAAAAACTGGCCAGTAGACCCCAAAAAATATTTCTTCGCCGCTTGAAATAATAAATCGCGAAAAAAATGTAAAGGCCCAAAATTACCAACGGCCCCAAAAAAATTAAGAAAGAAATAAGCACCTCTTGCGCCGGATTGGCCATGGCGATAAACAACAAATCCAGCAGCGCCAAAACTGCGGCTCCAACAAGACCAAAAAATAACCCAGTCAAAAAATCTTTTCTTTTACTGGTGATTTCTGCGAGAATTTCAGTCTTTTCCTCAATCGCGCCAATTGGCTGGACTGGTTGAGCCGGTTGGGTTGGCGCAACGAGCTGAACCGGCTGCGGATTAATTGAACTATCTTCCATACCAGGTAGTAAAAATTTGACTTAATGATTTAACTTTGCTGTTTCTATCTTACACAAAAATCAAGCCCGAAACAATACCACCTTATTAACTCCGGGCTTTCTTCTCTTTTCTTATAATCTCCCATACATCCTCCGGAATGGGCGGAGGCTCGTGTACCGGGCTTATTCCAGGATATCTCCAAGCACTGATAATTGTTGTTTTTTTATTTAAATTAAATTTCGATCTGCCAGCTTTATCCCGAACCGCGTCGAGGGACCACATCACCCAAATTTCATACGGGTGTTTCTTGGAACCGGCCGGCTGCATGCCGGCAATGGTACTGGGCGCAATTCCCTCTTCTCTTCTTTTGGGAAAACGCAAAACGCGTTTCACCCGGCTTTCCGAAAGCCGGTATTGGCGCATTTTTATCCGCGAGTGCTCGGTCCAATAAAGATTCCTTTGCTCGGACAATATTCTCATTATCCTTTATAATATCACAAAAAACTACAGGCGGCATTGCTGCCGCCTGTAGAATTTTATTTCATCATATAATTAATTTTGCCCAACTATCATTTTTCTCTGCGCCAAAGCAAGCCGGCGCAACCAGTCGTTCTTTTTGTGGGACTTTAACCAATTAATAACAATCCTGTGCCCGGCGTAGCCCCAAATAGACTTGCGCCAGCGCCGCCGCCAGAAAGAAAAACTGAAAGGAACGACAAACGGAAAAGCAAAAATCATCAAAGGAATTTTCCAAAAATTCCAACCCGAATAGAACCATTTCATAATTTTAATTAAGCCTTGTTGGACTTCTTCCGCTTCCATGGGGGCGTCCGGTTTAAAACAAAGATGTCCGCCGTCATAATTTTCCCAGCCGACAATTTCCCGTGGATAGATACGACCCTGTTTTTGAAGCCGCTCGTAAAGCCCGGTGCCGGGAATCGGTGTGGCCAACAGCACCTGAAGAGTATCGGGCTTGGCTTTTTTGATAAATTTTTTAAACTCTTTCATTTTTTCCTTGGCGCTCATCAAAACTTTTTCGCTCTCGCTCTGGACCGGATAGCCAAAAATCATCATTGCGTGCACCCAAAAACCGTTTTTTTGAAAAATTTTGGTATAATCAACCATATCTTGGGGCCTGCTGCCTTTTTTCATCGCGTTCAACTCCTGCGCGATTGGTGATTCATAGCCGATGCAGACCGTGCGCACGCCGGCCCGATGCATTAACCTTAAAAGCTGCTCTTCGCGCGCCGCCTCCAAACGAATCTGAACGGTAAAAGATAAATTTTTTGGCAGACGACCCGCTTCCTTCGCCTGCGCCAGCAGCTCAAAAAACTTTTCGGTTCCTTGGGCGTCTTCGTTGAGCCGGTCGTCCACAATGAAAAAATCTTTAGCCTTGCGGCTTTCAACCAGCCAGGCAATGTTATCTATTGCTTTTTGTGGTTCAATCCAGCGCGGCCGGTTGTTAACCGTGCAAAACTCGCAATGGCGCGAACAGCCGCGGGTGCGGTTAAGCGGATAAAAAACCATTTTTCTGGCCCAGCGCAGCAGTCCAAAATCCGGATGGGGCAGGCTATTAAGATCGCATATTTCCAGTTTTTCGGGCGCGTTATCAAAGCTTTTTCCGTTTTTTTGCCATGATATGCCGGCAATTTTTTTAAAGTCCGAATCCTTTTTTGCCGCTTTTATGATTTCCACAATCGCCTCTTCTCCTTCGCCGCGCACCACGATATCAAGACCGTTCTCCAGTGCCTCATCAATTAAATAGTTCACATGAGCTCCGCCGCCCACTGTCAAAGCTCCCCAGCTTTTATAAAGCTTGGCCAGCTCAAAAACCCGCGGCATGGTTGAGGTCAGTGAACAATAAAAACCGGCAAACCGCGCCGGTTTTTGTTCTTGTAATAACTTGTGGTCAGGCAAATTTCTGGCGTCTCTGGGCCCGTGGTAATTATTTTCGTCAATTACTTCCACGTCTATATCGAGAAAGGATTTATTGACGCAGGTGGCAACCAAAACCGGGCCAAGCGAAGTCATGCGGTTGGCAATGGCTGAGAAAACATTCTTGTGCGGATGGGCGGGAATGATTAGACGAAATAATTGACGCTGAGGCATATTTCAAAACAGATTTACCTTATTAATATTTTCTTTCTCGTCCGATAGGACGATTTCCGAATTTTCATCCTGCGGCAAAGGTAAGTATATTTATATACCA
>JAHIST010000015.1 GCA_018818145.1 Patescibacteria group bacterium | reverse complement strand
TTCCTCTAAAGCGGACAATACTATTTCCGGATTACAGAAAACGATCGCGGCAGCCAAAAAATCTATTTTTTTGATAAAAATCTTTAATTTTACTGCATTGACCTCTCTTCGATATGCGCTATAGCTCGTGGTATGATTCATTCCATAAGAAACTAACAAAAAAATATGAAATCATTCGAAACAGGCGTGGGTAAGCCCGAACCCGAATCATCAAAATTAACCCGTGAACGACTAGCCGAAATGCAAACATTGGAAGTCGAAATGAAAGCAGATTTCGAATCTTCACTGCAGACGATCCGAGAAGCTACGGGCGCGAATCTACAACCCCGCCCAGGCGGCTATCACCTGACCATAGTCGGTCCGACGGAATACAAGGCTCTGGCTAAGCTTGATGACGCAACGATTACCGAACTTCAAGAAATCAGCAAACAAGTGCAAAATGGCGAAGGAATTACCGTGAAAGGAATTGGTTTTATTGATGGCGCTTCGTCAAAATTAAAGTTGCGCGAAGTTGATAAAACGAAAAAGACGGCTTTTCTCGCGCTCGATATTCCTGCCTTGCAAGTCATTCGAGAAAAAATCGGATTACCTCCCAGGGATTTCCATATTACTTTGGGTTTTGAAGGAGGAGATATACATACACAAATCGTAGGACAAGAACCGGTAAAACCGAATAGCCCAAAAATGAAAGATGTTACCGCACTGATTCCAAAGCAGGCAGATCCTCGCTTTGAGGCAATTCCCCTTCCCGATATCCATTACGGCGAGTTAGACGGACAAATGAAACAGCGAAAATAATGGGATGATTCGTATAATCTGCAAGATGTTGGTATCTATACGAATTGTTTTCGTATAAAAACGAGTTATACGCAATTCAAAAAATATTTTTTAATCAATAATACTATTAAATTACGAAACAATATGAAAAAACATTGGCTTAGTCTAATCATCGCAATCGCCATTATCGTAGCCGGTTGTGGTATTTTTTATTATTTTGTTATTTTTCTTCCTCAAGTTAATCTTGAAAAATCGAAACAAAACGAGCAGGCATTTATTTTTAGTAAAAAAATGGATTGTGAAAAATTAACTGATTCTATCAAAAAAGAAATTGAAAAAGATAATAATAATCAATTTGCATTAAGTATAGAAAGTTTTGAAACGATTTTCTATAGCCCAAAAGAAAATGCCTGTATCTATGCTACTCATAGACTAACCACAACCGGTTCATCTCAAGGAGAACGTGAATACTTTGTTTATAATGCCCTTACCCAAAGTAAAATAACATCATTCAAATTTCCATCACAATGGCAAGATTATAAAAATTTTCTTTACGATTATTCAAATGGCGAAATTAGATTGTAAAAGTATTGATTAAAAAATATTTTTTGAACTCGCTCCTTTCAGTCGCGCCCCGCTGCGCTCTCGCTACACTTCGTTTCGCTCGGGGCGTATAACAAGTGATAACCGGAAAATGCCTCGGCTCGGCATTTTCCCAAATTTTCTTTTACTTCGTTTCAGAAAACTTCGGTTATCACTAACGTTATATGACATATGCTTTTCTTTTTACGGCTAACGCCTAGCACTTTTCTATAATAAACAAATTTTATTTTCAATTATTTATGAGGGGGGTATAAGGTATTTTTTATTTGCTAATAATTGAGACTTGACCTATTATAGTTATGGGTATATACTCATAATAGGTAACCATAATAAAGGTCGAGTTACCGCAAATAAAAAATAATTTAATACAAATTTATGCCAAAATTAGATGGAACAGGCCCTATGGGTCAAGGTGCGGGAACGGGTCGTGGATTGGGTTCTTGTGGTACTGGTTCAGGAATGAGACGAGGTTGCTGTGGCGGATATGGTTTCGGTCGCAGGAGATTTATTTCTCCCAAAAACGAACTATCCGCTTTAGAGAACGAGGAAAAAATGCTTGAAGAAGAATTAGCGGCAATCAAAGAAGAAAAATCAGCATTGCAATCCCAGCAAAAATAAAAGAAGGCACGTGAGTCGGCCTTCCGCCAAAAGCGGAGGGCCGCGTAGCCTTCTTTCAATCAAAAATTTATCATGAAATATAGAAAAAATCAAGCTTATGCCAAGACCAAGACTTTGCAGAAAAATAGAATTTAATCCGAATATAACTTATTTCAAACCTCAGGGCGTGCCGATGAGGGAACTTGAAATTGTAGAGCTTACAGCCGAAGAGATAGAAGCATATCGTTTGCGCCATATTAACGATATGGAACAGCAGGAAGCGGCGGACAAAATGCATACTTCTCAAAGCACTTATCAACGGATTTTATATTCGGCGTATAAAAAAATTGCCGACGCCTTGATAAACGGAAAAGCAATTAAAATTATAAAATAAAACATGAGAATCAAAATATTATTATTAATCTCTTCTCTTTTTCTTCTGTTGCCAACTGCATTATTCGCCCAAAATAATCAGGAACAAAATGAGGAAATTTTTAAAGCCCGAGTTGTTGAAATTGTTGAACAAAAAAATGTCCCTCGTGATGACGGTTCGATTTCTATTCAACAAAAATTAAAACTTAAAGGGCTTGAGGGAAATTGGAAAGATAAAGAAATAATTTTTGACGGAACTGAATTT
>JAHIST010000014.1 GCA_018818145.1 Patescibacteria group bacterium | reverse complement strand
AAATAGAAAAGCGCCTAAGGCAATAAATAGACAGAAAGCGACTCCCGCCAACCAAGTTAACCAATTTTCTTTTAAAAAGTTTTTCATAAATCAATCTGAAAGATATTTAAAATTTTTGCCACCATCTTTTGTTTATTTTTTCTTCTAATTCATCGATATAATGTTCTGTACAAACATATTCAATCCCCATAGCTGTCTGGCCAGCTTTTGATTTTCTAGTCGCCGCAGTTATTTGGCCCCCAAATCTGCAGACATCACATAAATGTTTTTTCTCATCAAATATTTTTCTCATCCCTAAATAACAATTTGGACAAAGAGGAAGTTCGTAAAAACCAACTAAATCTTCATATCCCTTGTAGTCACAGCCCATGTCTTTTTTACATATAGAACAACGAACCTGTGTCTTCTCTTGATTACATCTTAAGGCTTCTTCTTTAGTAATTTCTTTTCCATAATTGTATGGATAAGAAATAAGATAATTTTGATTAAATTCTTCTACCCATCCCCACTCCCAATTTAGACAAGAAATAAAATTCCATTCAAAACTGCGCGAAGGATATTTATCCTTTTCAAAATCAAAACGATATACGTTATTTTGATAACTTTTGTATACGCTGTGCATATAAAATTATTTAAAAATAAGAATTAAGATACTTACAAGCAATGCTATTAAAGAAAGAAAAATAGCATACCTTGAATTATTAGCTCTATCTTTGGTTATTAGTTGATCAATGATAATGCTCCTGTTTGCTCTGCCAGATCTATCTTCATATCCTTTAATATTCCATCTTGCCGCTTCATTTTTAAGCTCAGCATCCGACATTTTATAATATTTATCCACAGTCAAAAAATTCTTCATTTTATTTTTAAAAATTAGCTCCTCGATCACATGCAATAGAGAGTCCGGGGGTAGGAGACGGACCTCGAAAAGACGAAAATTTATTTTTCCCTCATCGTCGGAAATAAAATAACTTCGCGCAGGGTGGGGGCGTCGGTTAGCAGCATCACCAGCCGGTCAACGCCCAGGCCGAAGCCGGCGGCCGGCGGCATGCCGTATTCCAATGCTTCAATAAAATCTTGGTCATAGCGCTGGATTTCTTCATCGCGAAGCTCTTCTTGTTTTTTCATGCGCGTTGCCTGCTCTTGCGGATCATTTAATTCCGAATACGCGTTTATCAGTTCCATCCCGCCAACCAGCAGCTGAAACCTAGCCGCCTCCGCTGTATCGGTTTGGGCGCTTTTTGCCAAAGGCGACATCTCTATCGGATGATTGATAATAAAAGTCGGCTGAATAATTTTCGGCCTTAAGGTTTTTAAAAGCTCGTCCACCATTTTGCATTGGGGCATATCATCGCCAACCTTCTGGCCGACTTTCTCTAAAATTTTCTTTAATGCGTCTTTTTTGGCTGTTTTGATATCAACTAAATAATGCTCCAAAATAAAATCGTGCAGGGAAATCCGCTTAAACGGTGGCGCGAAATTTATTTTATTGCCCTGATATTCAATTTCCAGTTCCGGCGCCATAAATTCAAACAGCTCTTCGGTTAACTCCATTAATTGCTCGTAGTCGGCATAAGCCCAGTAAAATTCCAGCATTGTAAATTCGGGATTATGAGATTTGTCCATGCCTTCGTTGCGGAAGGAACGCCCAAGTTCGTAGACTTTGTCAAAGCCGGCAACCAGCAATCTTTTTAAATAGAGTTCCGGCGCCACGCGCAAATATAAATCCATATCCAGAGAATTTAGATGGGTTTTAAAGGGTTTGGCCAGCGCGCCGCCCGGCAACGCTTGCAAAATCGGCGTTTCCACTTCAATAAATCCTCGCGACTCCAAAAACATCCGTAAGTTTTTTAAGATTCCGCTGCGGGCTCTGAAACGCTGCTTGACTTCTTTGTTCATTAATAAATCAAGATAACGCCGACGGAATCTTTCTTCTATGTCTTCCAAGCCGTGCCATTTGTCGGGCAACTGGTTGAGTGCCTTGGCCAACAGACGATAATTTTTAACCAAAAGCGTTTTTTCGCCTTTCTGGGTCGCAAAAAGCTCACCCGCCACCTCAATAAAATCACCCATATCAAAATTATCGGTGAAAAACGCGTAATCTTTGTCACCTATCAAATCTTTTTTAAAATAAACCTGAATTTTGCCGGAAGAATCTTCCAGGTCTGCAAAAGTAGAACCGCCGTGAGAGCGAATCAGGCGAAGGCGACCGGCTAAAACCGTCTCTTTTTTAGCGCTGCTCAATTTTTCAAAATTATCCAAAACAAAGATAACATCCTGGCGCGCTCTGGACATTTCCAGAGGATAGGCGTCAACGCCTGCCGTCCTGATACGTTCCAGCTTTTGCAGCCGGTCGGATTTTATTTTTTCTAAAGACATTTCATTTTTCCGCGCTTGGCGTCCCGCTTAGCGGGAACGCCCTGCGCGGCGCTTTTTTCCCTGCCCGCGCGCCGTCGGCCATAGCCTTTGGCGACGTGCGACCGATAACCAAAGCTTGATTACTCGGACTTATAATTTTAAGCAAACTCCAGTTCGCTTTAAATTATATATCAAGCTAATCATTATCGAGCTTTGGCAGGCGCGGCGCCGCTTTGGAGTTTACCCCGATGAATATCGGGGCTGTCAAAAAAGCGGCAAGATAAATTTATTTTATATCAATAATTTTATAATGCATCTTCCCGCCCGGCGTTTCCGCCTCCGCTGACTCGCCGACCTTGCGTCCTAAAAATGCCTTGCCCAGCGGCGACTCGTTGGAAATTTTACCGTTAACCGGGTCAGCTTCCTCTGAACCGACAATAGTAAAAGTTTTGCTTTTGCCGTTAACCCTGACTTCAACTGAAGAGCCGATATGCACCTCACCGCGTTTGCGGTTGTTTTCAATGACAACCGCGTCGCGCAAAAGCTGTTCCAATTCCACGATTTTCCCTTCGTTAAACGCCTGCGCTTCCTTGGCGGCAATATATTCCTGATTTTCAGACAGATCTCCCAGCGCTTTTGCCTCCTCCAGGCGCTGAGCAATTTCCTGCCGCTTTAGTTTTAATTCTTCCAGCTCTTTTTTTTGCTTTTCCAAACCTTCCTGACTAATGTATTGAGGCATATTATTAAAAATCTAAATGCCAAAATCCAAATTACAAATCAAGCTCAAAGTCCAAAGTCTAAAAACAATTTTGTCATTTGGATTTTAGATTTGATTTGCCTGCCCCGTTAAATCCGGAGGATTGTTCGGGGATATTTGAGCTTTAGAATTTGTATTTTATTTATTAAAGTATTCTTCCAATATTTCCTTGGCTATTGGCACCGCCACCTGGCTTCCCTCGCCGGCATTCTCCACTAAAATTACCAGCGCGATTTGCGGGTTGTCATAGGGGGCGAAAAGGCTGACCCAGGCGTTGGGATTTTTCTGGCCGGCGACCTGCGCTGTGCCGGTTTTTGCGGCGACCGGAATTGTCAAATCATTAAGCAGATGCGCCGAACCGACGGTAACGGCTTGGCGCATTCCCTTTTTTATAACATCTAAATTTTCACTTGATACAAAGTTGGCGCGCAAAATTTTAGATTGAATCGTATTAATAATATTTTTATCCGAATCAATAATTTTGTCAACCAGATGCGGCGCCAAAAGCTTGCCGTCATTGGCCAGCGAAGCGGTGGCGGCCGCCAGCTGCAGCGGCGTTACCAGTAAGTCTCCTTGGCCGATCGAAATATGATAAGTATCGCCCGTGTACCATTGTTCATTTTTAGCTTCTTTTTTCCAGGCGGCACTGGGCACCAAACCCGAAGCTTCGCCCGGCAAGTCAATGCCCAGTTTTGCCCCGAAACCGAAAAGCCCAAAGTACTCTTCCAGCCGTTCAAGCCCCAGTCCCTCTATATTACCATAACCGCCGCCAATTGTATAAAAAAAGACATCGCAGGACTGGGCGATTGCCGTGTAAATGTCGACTGTTCCGTGCGCCTTCCAGTCCGGAAAACGATAAATTATTTCGGGATTATACTGATTTGCCAAAACAAGCTCGCCCGGATCAAAAATCGTGGTATATTTTGAAATTACTCCCTCCTGCAGGGCCGCCGCACCGATGAATGGTTTGACGGTTGAACCGGGAGCATATTGACCGGAAAGGGCCCGGTTAAAAAGAGGCTGATTCGGGTCATTCTTTAAATTTGCGTAATCATCAACAGAAAGACTTCCGGCAAAAATATTATTATCAAAACTCGGCAAACTGACCAAGGCCAACACCCCGCCGCTGCGCGGGTCAATGGCAACAGCCGCCGCCTTTTTAAGCCCCAGCTTTCCTACTGTTTTTTTTAATTTTTCGTATATTTGTTTTTGCAGCTCATTATCTATAGTCAAAACCAGCCCCAGACCATCTTTTGGCTCGCTTTCAGAAAGTAAGCTTTTCTGACGGCCCTGCGCATCCACTTCAATTAATTTTTCTCCCGGCTGGCCTCTTAAAATTTTCTCATATGCCTGCTCCAGCCCGTCCTTGCCGATTTTTTCAGTCATAAAATAGTCTGGATTGTTTTTCAAGTCCCCTGCCGCCATCTTCCCCAAATAACCCAGGACATTTGAAAGATAAGGAGAAAAAATATATTGGCGAACAGCGTTGTTTTCAATCCTAAAACCCGGCAGTCCTGCTATTTGAGATTCCAGTACAAGAACTTTTTCGTGTTCCAAATTACTGCTTAAAGAGAAGCTCTGGGCGACCCGAAAATCAAATTTTTCTATCTGTCCGACAATTTCCTCTTCCGCCAGACCCACGATATTAGCTACGTGACCGATGACTAAATTTCGCTGCGACAAATCTTTTGGCAAGTCCTGCGGAGTAACCACTAAATCAAAGCTCGGAACATTATAGACCAGCTGCTTCATGGTCCGGTCATAGATTATGCCGCGCGAAGCAAAAATCGGAAAGCTGCGAATACTGTTGCGTTCCGCCATTTGCCCATAAGTCGCGCCTTTTATTATTTGCAGGTAAAACGACTGACCAACCAAAACCAAAAAGACGGCCACAATCAGCCACAAAAAAAGCCTGAATGTTTTTGGCCTGATTGGCACTTCAATTTTTTGATCTTCCAGCTCGGGCGCTTTGGCGGCGTCAAGTAAAATTTCCTCCGGCTCAATCGCCTCTTTGAGGATTTTGCGCACCCGGTATTCTCTTAACTTTTTATTATGATTTAGCAAAAAATCCATATATAAATGAATTATTTTGACTAGCGAGGACAATGCGCCTGTAAGCATATTGTCCGAGCGATGTCAAAAGAAAGGGTATTTTTAATACCCTGCAGCTCTGCTGTAAGGGTATATTCCTAATTTGAGTCCCCGCCCTGGGCGGGCTCTGGGGTTTAATACCCTTTATTTAATCGGCTGCAATTGAACCGAAAATTTATCAAAATAACGCTGAAGTTTTTTAAAAGGCCAGAAAACCAGCAGGCAAAAAAGTCCGTTATACAAAACCGCAACCAGCAAATTCGGATAGCTGTAAAAATCGGCCAAAAACAGCGTCTGGCTGCTCAAGCCTGAAAATTCGGCCAGTTTTGCCAGGCCGGCAAAAACCAGAGAATAAAACAGAACGCCGGAAACGCTTAAAACCAGGACAGAAACAAAACCGCTCTGTTTAAAAAGCGACCGGCTGAGCCATCGCACAAATCCAAAAGCCAGCCACATGCTAAGGATTATCAGGCCGAAAGGGCGTCCGGCAACAGCGTCAAATAGAAACACCGGAATTAAAACCAGCCAGCTGGACTTTTTTTCCTGCTCGCAAATCGCCCAGACTATCGTTGCCGCCAAAATAAAATTAGGGACAACGCCTAAAATTTCCAGCCGCGGCAAAACGGCTATCTGCAAGCTAACAACAAAAAAAAATAAAATCAGCAGTAAAAAAAATTTCATTTAATCTATAAATTACGATACTGTAATTTCCGCGTCCACCTGCCACGCCCGCCAAAGCTTCACTTGGCGATGCGGGCGGGCCAATGTCAATAATAATTAAGGTTTAACGATAAAGACCGTTTCCAGCTCCCCGGCGTCCTGGGCCGGAGCAATAACGGCTTTTTGAAAAATATCTGACTCTTTTAAAATAATATCGCTGATGCTCCCAATAATAAGCCCGGCTGGAATGGTGTCGTCGCGGCCGGAAGTTAAAACAGTTTCATTAATTTTAATTTGTTTGTCAATCGGAATCATTTCCATTATTAAACCCAGGCCATGCTTCCCTTTGACAATTCCGCTCACCCGGCCTTCCTGCGTCAGCGCGTTAACCATGGAATTACTGTCGGAAATCAGCAAAATTTTGGCGCTGTGCTGACTGGCTTCGACCACTTTGCCGACCAAAAAGTTCGCGGCGGTGACTGCCGCCGCGCCCGGCGAGACTCCCTCGGCTAAGCCCTTATCAACCAAAAGGTATTGGCCAAGCTGGGGGTTAAAACCAATAACGCTGGCCATAATAAATTTGCGCTCCTGCACCGACCCCAATTCTAAGCGCTGACGCAAACTTTCATTCTCTTTTGCCGCTTCTTTAAACTTAGAATTTTCCTGCCATAGTTTGGCATTCTCTTCTTTTAATTTTGCATTCTCTGTGCCCAAATCCTTTAACGTGAAAAAAATATTCAGGCCGGAAGTTATTTTGCCACCGGCCCAGTAAAAAGATTTTAAAACCGGCGAAAACGCTTGATAAATAATGTTTTTGGGAATTTCCAGCCAGCCGCGAAAATTAAAAAAAATCAGCAGCAAGATTACTGCGATAACGATAAAAAACGATCCTGTATATTTAAAATTAAATCTTTTGGGCATTTAAGATTAATTTTTTCCCGCGCAATGGCGTCCCGCTTAGCGGGAACGCCTTGCGCGTAGTTTTTTCCACCGCTTTCTTGCTACCAAAAAAGCGGTAAAATATGTTTTACTTCGGCACTTCCTCATAACGCGTCGGCACCAAAACCTCTTTCAGCTTATCCACGTCTTCCAGCACCACGCCGCAGCCGCGCACCACGGCGGTTAACGGGTCTTCAGCAATGCGCACCGGCATTTGCGTTTCCTCGGCCACTAATTTATCCAAGCCGCGAAGCAACGAGCCGCCGCCCGACAAAACAATTCCACGTTCCATAATATCGGCGACGAGTTCCGGCGGAGTCTGCTCCACGGTTGATTTAATCGCATTAACCAAAATTCTGACCGAACGGCGCAGCGCTTCGCGAATTTGCGCGTCATCAACAATAATTTCTTTGGGCAGGCCGTTAATCAAATCGCGGCCGCGCATGGTCGCCTCCATTTTTTTGTCCACTTCATAAGCGGATCCAATAGAAATTTTGATATCCTCTGCCGTTCTTTCGCCCAAAAGCAGTTTAAACTCATCGCGGGCGTAGCGGATAATATCGTCGTTTAATTTATCGCCGGCAATGCGCAGACTTTTGGAAACTACAATGCCGCCAAGCGAAATCACCGCCACTTCGCAGGTCCCCCCGCCGATATCCACAATCATATTGCCGGCCGGATCCTGAATAGGTAGGCGCGCGCCAATAGCCGCCGACATCGGCTCTTCAATCAAATAAACCTCCCGCGCGCCGGCATTGCGAGAAGCATCCTCAACCGCCCGCTTTTCCACTTCGGTCACGCCGCAGGGCACGCCGATAACGACTCTGGGCCGGGACAAAAACGCCAAACCTTTTTTGTGCACCTGATTAATAAAATAACGCAGCATCTGCTCCGTTACTTCAAAGTCCGAAATCACGCCGTCAACCAAGGGCCTGATCGCAACAATGTGGGCGGGCGTGCGGCCGACCATTCTTTTGGCTTCGTTGCCAATCGCCAAAATCTGGCCGGTCTTTTGATTGAGCGCCACGACCGACGGCTCATTAATCACAATCCCGCGGCCCTTGACATAAACCAGCGTATTAGCCGTTCCCAAATCAATACCAATGTCTTTTGAAATTTTCCCAAAAAGTTTATTGAACATCGCAATATTTTTTCCTCCCTTTTTAAAGGGAGGTTAGGAGGGATTTTATGAAACCATTTTTAGTATCTGTATTATACAACTTTAAATCGCTCGGTCAATAAAAAAACGGCTTCCCATAATATTTCTATGGGAAGCCACACGCTTAAATTTATTTTTTTTCGCCGGGCATAGAAGGATACCAAAACTTTCTCCCGCCGATCTCCTTGTCTGGCTTTTTACTTCCGAGCTTACCCTGAATAGCCCGGATAGTATTGCAGAAAGTCGAGAGCTCATCCAGGATACCCTCCTTGAGAGTTTCCTCAGAAATTTTGCCGTCAACGAATCCCTGGAGTCTGGCTCTTACCGTTTCGGGAAAGAATCTAATTAATTTCTCAATTTTGATTCTCGGCCCCCCCTTACTCACCGCATTGCGTCCAGCCTGTTCGCCCATAATTCTTTTCCTCCTTTCATTTTCATCTTACAAATTTTTTTCAAAAAAAGAACTTCCTCAAACTCCTTATCCGAACCCACTTCCATCATGAAAGTTTACCCCGTTACTTGATCCAATATTACTTCTCATAGATAACCATTACAGATTTACTCTATTTGCCGATCAAGTAATGGGGTCAAACTTAGACATAAAACAATTTCGTCAATAGAAAATGAATTCGGATAAGGAGGGCAGGCGCGGAAAAATTTTATTTATTATTTATCCGCGACCTGCCCTGAAAACTATTTTTTGTCCAGAAAGCGATTGATTTCATCAATCGCTTTCTGCTGCTCCTCATAATAAGAGGCGACCGATTTCGTGGATTTTACGGCGCTTACCTTATAAACGCCGTAAGAGATCCCCAAAAACACAACTATTATCAAAACTACTATTCCTTTTAAGCCCATAATTCCTCCTTTTAAGAACGATTTTTTATTCCAGCAAAGAGAGGGACAGAGCGTTGGTGATAACACCCCCTCCGTCCTTATCTTTGCCTAAATACGCCTGTTTTTAGCGAACCTCAACCCTTCTTCTTTCTGCCTATATTATATCACCTGCGAAGTTATTTGTCAAGCTTTTGGCTGAAATTTTGGACAAGATTGGACAAGGTGAAAAAAGCGACTTGCTCCGCCAAAGCGGAGCAAGTCGCTTTTAAAACATCCGAGATATATTCTTAAAAAATCTTCATTACGTCTCTAGCGGTAATTAACACCATTAAAATAATTAAAAACACAAAGCCGGCTGAATGGATTGTTCTCTCTATCTTTTGGCTGACGGGCGAGCCTTTTATTTTTTCAATAAGTAAAAATAATAACCGCCCGCCGTCAAGCGCCGGAAAAGGCAGGGCGTTAATAATTGCCAGATTAATGGAAAGCAAAGCGGTCAGGTTCAATAAATAAATAAACCCCATCTGCGCTGCCTGACCGGTTATCTGAAAAATTCCCACCGGCCCGGTTATCTCCCCCGTTGTTTTTCCTGTGGTAACCAAATGCCAGAACAAATTGCCCACAGCCGTTAAAATTAACCAGGCCAGAGCAAAGACCGAGACAGCTCCTTCATAGATTGCCCTGTGCCAAGGAAGAGAAATCACCGCGACTCTGGCCAGCCCCACGCCCATGGCTCCTTCTTCCTGCGGTGGATTGGCGCGCGGCGTAAGTTTTAATTCAATCTGGTTTTTGCCCCGTTCAAGAAAAACTGAAATTTCCTGGCCTTTGTTTTTTTCCGTAAAGTCCTGAACCTGGCTGACCTTGATTATGTCTGACAACTGCCCGGAACCGCCGGACATTTTTATGAATATATCGCCCGCTTTGATGCCGGCCTGCTCCGCCGGAGACTGGAACGCGACCACGGTTATCTGAACTTTGGCACCCTCAACATTCTGGCTGTCTTCAATGGCTGTTGGCGTACCGATTATATTTCCTAAGCTCAAAAGAAAAATTGCCAGTAAAACATTCATCGCCACGCCGGCCACCAAAATTATAGCTCTCTGCCAAACCTTTTTGGCGGCAAAAGAATGATGATTTTCTTTTTCCTGCCCGTCTTCGCCAAAAATTTTAACGAAGCCGCCCAAAGGAATAAGATTTATTGAATAGATAGTCTCGCCCCGCTTGACCCCAAAAATTCTTGGCGGAAAACCAAAGCCGAATTCTTCCACTTTCACGCCGTTTTTTTTGGCAACAAAAAAATGTCCGAGTTCGTGGACAAAAATCAAAATACCGAGGATGATAATGAAAATAATTACCGTCAACATAAAAATATGATGCGAAAATACTAATTGAATGCTAAAACTATGCGAACTGCGAAAATAAATGCAGGAATAGCCGATGAAAAAAACGTGTCGCAGCCGCATTCTCTACTAAGAGATCCTACTTGGATGATGCGGCAAGACACGAGCGGCGCCTGCTGATAAAAAACTGCTATCATCGACAAGGGACGACCGCGTTTTTTCGAAACGGCTATTCCCGCATATTTTATATTGTCATAATTTCTTTTTCTTTCGCCCCGCCCATATCCTCCACTTTTTTATTATATTCATCAATTAATTTCTGCAGTTCGTCTTTGCCGCGGAATTTATCGTCTTCGCGAATCTCGCCAGAACGCTCTTTTTCCTGAATTTCTTTCCAGACCTGCTCGCGTAAAGACCGTATAGAAACGCGAGCGGCTTCCATTTTTTGACGCAAAGTTCTGACCAGTTCCTTGCGGCTTTCTTCGTTTAAAGAAGGAATATTAACCCTTATTAATTCTCCCGAGATTGCAACTGATAAACCGGTCCGCGAAGAAACAATTGCTTTTTCTATTTCTTTAATAATAGAAGTGTCCCAGGGCTGAACCATGAGCGCACGAGGCTCGGGCGCGGTAATAGCGGCCAACTGTTTTAACGGCATGCGCGAGCCATAACACTCCACTTCAACAGTCTCAATTAAAGCAGGCGTGGCGCGGCCAGTGCGCAACGTCCCCAGTTCTTCTTTGAATTTTTCTATAGTTCGGTCTAGATTTGGTTTAATTTTATTAATTATTTCTTTATAAGTCATGCCAATGTTGTCCCCGTTAGATAAAATTTTAGCTTGTCCAACGAGAAAATAATTATTAAAAATGTAAAATCGTTTTTCAATGTTATAGCCCTACTATCTAACGGGGCTAACAACATTGAACACCCCGTTAGATAAAAACATCCAAGATTCGCTATTCAATATTTAATCTGCTGGAGAATCAATCGTTGAGGAAGCTCGGAAGCTTTTATCTAACGGGGTAAAGGTTTGGCAACCAAAAATTCTTCACCTACGGCTTGAATTTTTGGGCCAAGCCCTTCATTCATGCATCCCCAAATATAATACATCCGGGTTACGCGAGTCAATCGCAATAACCTGAATTTTTCTGGTGCTGGCAATAGGATGAATTGTCCATGTCTGACCAATATCGTCAGTGCGGTAAAGAACATTGCCGGCGCCGTAATAAAGAGAAGCGGCGTTAACCGGATCCAGCGCGATTGACTGCACCGGCACAGAATTTGGCGGAATAATAATATTCACTCTCTGCCAAGTCTGGCCGCCGTCAATAGTTTTTAGCAGGCCGGTCTGGGAACCGGTGTACAAAACATTCGGATTGCGAAAATCCATCACCAAAATTTCAATCTGCCCCGCTTCAGGATATGAAGATAAACTGTCAATGTGCTGCCAGCTGGCGCCCTTATCGGTTGTTTTATAAAGCCCCTTGCGATAGGTGCTGACATAGACCTCGCGGGTGTCGTGCGGATTAACCTTGATGTCGGAAATTACATCGTCAAACCAATTGATTATTTTCCAGCTCTTGCCAAAATCCGTACTTTTAAACAACCCTCCTTCGGCCGAACCCATGTAAACTATTGCGGGATCGTATAAATCAACTTCTACGGCGAAAATAGCGTATTTTTCGCGCGAGACGCGATAAATCTCTTCCCAATTTTTGCCCCCGTCGGGCGAGCGGAAAAGACGGCCGAATCTGTCTTGATATGTTCCGACATAAATATTGCTGCTGTTTTTTGGATCAATGGCGATGTCATAAACATTGGCGCGCTTGGTGAAAACTTTATTTGTTTCATTCAGACGATACCAAGTATCGCCGCCGTCCATGCTTTTATACAGACCTTCACCCCGAGTCCCCAAATAAATAATGTTTGAGTCCTGGGGGTCGCTTTTAATAGTTAAAATATTCACGCCGGCAATAGTCTGATTTTTTGTAATCGCAACTTTCTGCGCAAATGTCTCGCCCCTGTCAGAAGACCGAAAAACTCCGCCGTCCCGCGTCGGGGTGCAAGAAACAGCCGGAAAAATCTGTGCCAGCGGCACGATAAAAAGCAATGGCGCAACAATGGTTAAAAAATGTTTCTTCATAATACCCTACGAATTTACCTGCCCGCCAATAGCCAAAGAGGCCAAGCAGGTAATTCGTGTTTTATGATTATTAAAATTTATCGCCTGTTATTATGAACTAATCACTATTGGCTTTGGCAGACGGGCTAATTTTTACAAATATTACCTACCTGCCGGTAGGCAGGCAAATATCTTATTAGTAAGATTAGTAATGATTCGTAAATTAGCAGGGTTTCAAATTTTCATCATTAATACTTCCAGCGCTAGCCGCGAATTGAAACTGGAATTACTTAAAATATCTTGCGTTCGCTGAACTTCTTTTATTATAGCAAGTAAATTTTTAACCGGATAAGAGATTTTAGTTTCCGCCCTGCTTCCGACCAGCAAATGTTCGCATCCGCTGGCTTCAAGCAGGCGGTCGCGCAGCCATAGCGACCATTGAGACAAAGTTTCCTGCGCCACGGCTAAATTCTGGCTTAATTCTTTTGCCAAGTCCCAGCGCCAAGCCAAATCAGCTTTTAGGGTTTTTTTAAAAGAATCTATGCCGGCTTGCTGGCCTGCTAAAATTTCCGGGTTTTCTAACAAATTAATTGCCTGGCCCGGCCGCCCAGCCGCCAGTTTTATTATTTTTAAAATATCCCCTTCTTTTTTCCCTATCTTTTTTAACCCAACAGCCAACTTCTGTTCCTTAACCGGCAAAAATTTAATAAGCTGGCAGCGAGAAATTATTGTCGGCAAAATAAACTGCCAAGACGAAGATATTAAAATAATTAAAGTATTTTGGCCCGGCTCTTCCAGCGTTTTTAAAAAAGAATTTATCGCTTCGCGCGTCAGGCTACCTACCTCATCAATAACGGCAATTTTGTATTTAGCGCTATAGGGAAAAAGACTAAGATGGCGCCGCAATGTTTTAATTTCACCAATGCCAATCTCAAATGTTTTAACAACGCCTTTCTTTTCTTCCTGTTTGGGGCTTAAAATAAACAAATCCGGGTGCTGATTTTTGGCAATATCCAGACAAGACCTGCAGACGCCGCAGGCGGAATTATTCTTCTTTTGCTGGCACAGAAGCCATTTGGCGAACTCCGCGGCTAAAGTTTTTTTGCCGATTTGCGCTGGGCCGACAAACAAATAAGCGTGCGCCAGCCGGTTTTTGGCCGCGCTTTGAGTTAAAAAATCCCAGATGCGCTGATGACCGATAAGCATTGAAAAAAATTAAACTAAAACCAAAGGAATTCTCCACAGGTTCCCAAAAAATTTGAGGGAAAAAAAACCGGAGCAGATAGCGGGCGCTTCTCGTTATACACGGAAATTTTCATACGGCTCAACTCATCAGAAAAAGAAAGTTCTATCCATTTATCTTCGTTATTAATTTTTTTATAAAAGAGAATGGCTTCGTAATAATCTGTTCTCTCTTCCTCGGATAATTTCCAACCTAAACTAAGGAGTATAGTTTTATAATAATCTTCTAAAACGCTTAAGTTTTGTGAAGTAAGAAAAAATAAAGAATCGGAATTCTGCCCCTCCTTTTTTAGGTCCGGGCGGATAGGTAGCAATCCTAAAACCATCTTTTCAAATTCGATTTTCTCTTGCTGCGTTCTAACTTCTTCCTGCTGTTCTTTATAGGCATTAAAAATATTTATAAAAGATAGTGTGATAAAAAGAACCAAAGAGACAAAAGCCAAAATTAAATATATATTTCTAACTCTGAACAATGAAAACTTCTTTCCTAAAAACAAGGTAACAACTAAGAAAATTGTCATCACCAAAAGGCTTATTACATATAAATGAAGATCTGTATAAAAATATCCAAAAGTGATTAAAAAAATTAAAATTGTAATTAAAAAAAGACAAATCGTTTTAAATATATTATCAAAAACAATTAATCCTCTCCTCTTTTTTATCAAAGATCGTATTAGAAGAAAAAATAACAAAAAAATTAAAAATAAAATAGCTCCAATTGCAAAAAAATTGGTAAATATAAATAATAGGGGCGCTGGAGCCAAACAATAAGTTTTTGTATGCTTTAAGAAATCAAATCTCATTATTTAGATTATACCTTACTTTCTCAATAAATTCCAATATTTCGCTTCTAAATCTCTCCGCTGAAAACTTTTCCGCCCATTTGCGGATAACCAACGAACTGTAATTTGGCAGGTTTTCGCGCAAGCGCCTGACGCCGTCAGCCAAAACTTCAGGCACTGCCGCATCAAAAAATTCTCCTGTTATTCCGGGCAAAACCGTCTCCAGCGCTCCGCCGGCTTTTAGCGCCAGCACCGGCTTGCCATATTTCATCGCTTCCACGGGCGCCATGCCAAAATCATCTTCGCCCGGAAAAATAAAGGCCGTACAGTTTTTAAAATATTCCTGCGTGATATTGTCGGGCTGCCAGCCAAAAATTTTAATATTGCTTTTGGCGATTTTTTGCAGAGATTCTTTTTGCGGCCCCTCCCCGATAATCACCAACGGCAATTCCAATTTATTGAACGCCTCAACCGCGACATCAATTTTTTTGTAAGGAGTAAGCTGGGAAACGATTAAAAAATAATTATTATCTGCTGCGGGCGAGCCGCGGCCCTGAGCGAAGACCGGCGTCCCGCGAAGCGGGACAGAGCTGGAGTGGGTGGTCGAAAGCGAAGGGTTGCGGCTCGCCCGCTGGTTTAAAAAAATATTTGTTATCTCCACCGGCGGATAAATTACTTTTGCCTCGCGGCGATAAAACTTTTTTATTCGCGCGGCTGTCGCTCTGGAATTGGCGATAAAATAATCCACTCGCCGGCTGGCCGACCTATCCCACAACCGTATATAATTTAACATCAATTTAACAGCTATCCCTCTCAACCCGCCCAAACTTTGCTCAAGCAGATAATCAGAATTATAATCCCACAGAAATCTGGCGGCGTTATGGCAATAATTGATGTGCGTGGTTTTGGGCCGGGTCACTACCCCTTTGGCAAAAACCGAAGAAGAAGAAATAACCAAATCAAATTCCCTTAAGTCAAACGTCTCAACCGCCGCCGGCAGAAACGGCAGCAGATATTTATGCCGTACCCGCCACCATCTGGGGAATTTTTGTAAAAATGAAGTTTGCACACGGCTAGACGGAAACCATTTGCCCATTTTTTGTTCATCATATAAAAGAGTATAAATGGGCGCCCCCGGAAACATTTTGGCCATTTCCAAAAGAACCCTCTCGGCCCCTCCGAATCTGATCAGATAATCATGCACCAAGGCTAATTTCATTTTTCAACTAAAATCTTAAGTGTTTCCCGCGCGCATTTTTCCCAGCTGAATCTTTTCAAATTTTCATAGCCCGATTCTATCAGTCTATCACGCAAATTTCTATCGTCAATTATGCGCTTGGCCGCCTCGGCAATTTGCGCAGGATTTTTTGGATTCACAAATAATGCGCCCTGGCCAGCCACTTCCGGAAGACTGGAAACGAAAGAAGTGACAACCGGCGCGCCCGCCGCCTGCGCTTCCAAAACTGGCAAGCCAAAGCCCTCATAGAAACTGGGAAACAAGAAAATATCGGCGTTGGTAAGCAACTGCCATTTTTCATCTTCGCTGACATATCCAGTAAAAATAATCTCTTCTTTATTTTTGATATTTGATATTTGATATTTGATATTTTTATATCCGTATCCGGGCGCACCGGCCAAAACTAGCTGATGGGAAATCTTATGTTCTTGTTTCAAAATTTTGTACGCTTCCAAAATTCCTTCAATATTCTTTTTTTGCTCCAAGCGACCAAGATAAATCAAATAAGGCTTCCTGATATTGGCTAGGCCGTATTGAATTCGCTCTTTTTTTTGCCGCCTCTTTTTTTGAAAAATGCTGTTTTTTGCTAGATTGGTGACAGCGGGAAAACAAAAACCGTGGTGAACAACCGAAATTTTTTGGGCTTTTTTGGGTTGACGCTCTATCAAATCTTTTTTTGTGCTTTCAGAAATTGCGATAACTCGTCTTGCTCCAAAAACAGAGTATTTTGTAACCCAACGCAAATAAACTCGGTGCCAGGCCGGATAATATTGAGGATAATGCTCGTATTCCAAACCGTGAATTGTCACAACTGAATTTTTCGGATGGGAAAAAGGCAAAACATGAACAGGTATAAAAAAGATATCGGACGGATTAATTAACATCTCCCAAGCCAACCTAATTTGAGTCCACAAAAGTTCCAGTGGCCACTTTAATTCTTTGATGATAAAATTTTTCGGCAAAGGAAAATCAAAAATCGGATTTTCCGGAACAGGCGGAAGATAAAGCAAAAAACGATGCTCTCGCGCTTCCGGAAGCATCGTTAAATGTTTAATCAGCTGATATGTATATTCCTCAACGCCCGTGCGGGGTTGCTTTACAGCTGCAGTGGCATTTATCCCAATAAGCATTTTAAAAATCCGCGCATGCGAAAAATTTTGTTCAAATTCAAGGCGAACCGAGCGTTTAAAATTTGCGTGCTGTGGTCGGGCCCCGCGAAGCGGGGCGTGGATAGCAAATTTAGCTCGCCCCGTTAGATTTGAAAATTATCTAACGGGGCGAGGCGAGCCTTAGAATTTCTCAAAATTTTATCGCCGCGCGGCGGTTTTTTTCCGCCACTTTGGAGTTTACCCCGATGAATATCGGGGCCGCCAAAAAAGCGGCAAACAAAATTTATTTTTTTGACATCACACTTCTCTTATAAACCTCCAAATGTTCCAGCGCAATGCCCGCGCCCTTTGCCACGCAAAGCATAGGATTTTCCGCAACATAACAGGGAACGCCAGTCGCTTTTTCCAATAAATCGGCCATATTGCGCAGCATGGCAGAACCGCCAGATAAAATCATGCCGCGATCCATTATATCAGAAGAAAGTTCCGGCGGCGTATCCTGTAAAACCAGCTTGATAGTTTGGACGATTTCACGCAGCTGTTCAGCAATGGCCTCGGTAATTTCGTTGGTTTTAAGCACAGTGTTTTTGGGCAGGCCGGTTATCAGGTCTCGGCCTCGCACTTCATGCGTTTGTTCCTCTTTGGGCGGCACGGGCAGGGCCGAACCAATGGCAATTTTTATTTCTTCGGCCGTGCGCTCGCCTATCGCCAAATTATACTTTTTTCTGACATACTCCGCTATAGCCTGGTCAATTTTATTGCCGCCCACTCGCGCGGAGGCGCAGGCAACAATTCCGCCCAAAGAAATAACGGCGACTTCCGAAGTGCCCCCGCCAATATCAATAATCATGTGCCCGGCCGGCTCATTTATCGGAATGCCCGCGCCAATCGCCGCCAGCACCGGCTCTTTCACAACATAGGCGGCTTTCGCGCCGGCGTTAAGCGTTGCTTCTATCACCGCCCGGCGCTCGGTTGAAGTAATTCCGGCGGGCACCGCTACCATAACTTCTGGCCGAAAAAGCCTGAAAGCGCCGACTGTTTTATTAATAAAATATCTTAACATTGCCTCGGTTATCCGGTAATCGGCAATGACGCCGTCTTTCATCGGACATGAAGCGATTATGGCTTCGGGCGTGCGGCCCAGCATTTCTTTGGCTTCGTTGCCCACCGCCAAAATACGGTTGTCATCTAAAGATATGGCCACAACCGTGGGCTCGTTGATAATCACCCCTTTGCCGGGAATATGGACCAAAGTATTGGCCGTGCCTAAATCAATGCCGATTTTTTTGATAAACACGTTTTTAATTGAACAATTACCAATTGGCCAATTGATCAATTGTTAATTTTTTTAATATCAGCCCCTAACGCACACATTCTTTCGTCTAATTTTTCGTATCCTCTTTCAATCTGATAAATATTATTTATTTCTGTTTTTCCTTGCGCAATCAAAGCGGCCATAACCAATGCCATGCCGGCTCGCAAATCAGGACTCACCAGCTTTCGGCCGTACAGCTTTGTTGGCCCATTGACCACCACGCGGTGAGGGTCGGCCATAATAATATTGGCGCCCATCTGAGTCAGCATATCGGTAAAAAGCAGGCGCCGATCATAAATTGTTTCGTGAATCAAACTAGCTCCTTTTGTCTGCGTCATTAAAACCGTGTAGGCCGACTGCAAATCAGTGGCAAATCCAGGATATTCATGAGTCGTCGCGTCGCAGGAAATTAATTTTTTGCTGGGAAAAATACTAATGTTGTCTTTCCCTAATTTATAATTTACGCCTATTTTATCAAACAAAACCCACAGGGCTTCCAAATGTTCGGGGTTACAATCTTTAATTAAAGTATGGCCGCTATTGGCGGCAGCCGCCATCATCGCGAAAGTTCCCGCCTCAATTCTGTCAGGAATAATTTTGTATTCACCGCCCTCTAATTTTTTAACGCCGGTTATTTTTATCGTCGGAGTTCCGGCTCCTTCAATTTTTGCGCCAATGCTGTTTAAAAAATCTGCCAAGGCCGGAATTTCCGGCTCCATGGCGCAGTTTTTTAAAATGGTCACGCCCTCGGCCAGACAGGCAGTCGTCATCAGGCTTTCGGTGCCGGTTACCGTAACTTTATGGAAAAATATTTGCGCGCCTTTCAGCTTTTTAGCCGACAGCCGATAATGATTTTCGGAAATTTCAACCTTCGCCCCCATTTTTTCAAATCCGCCCAAAAACATATCAATCGGCCTCGTTCCGGCGCCGATAACGCAGCCGCCCGGATGCGGAAAATAAACTTCGCCACAAGTGGCCAGCAGCGGACCTACGAACATAATTGAAGCGCGAAACTTATTAACCAACTCTGCTGGCAAATTAACGCACCGCTTGCTTTTATAACGGATGTCCACAACGCCCGGTTTGACTTTTTTTATTTCGTGGCCCAAAGCCTCCAGCATTTCTTGAGCCCGCTGGCAATCTTCAATTTCCGGCATATTTGAGACCCTGATTGGCTCTTGCGTCATCAGCGCCACCGGAAAAATTTTTAAAGCCGCGTTTTTGGCTCCTTTTACTTTAATTTCCCCTTCAAAGGATTTCCCGCCAATAATAACGAATTTTTGTTCCATAATTAAATCAGTTTTTATTCTTTCTCAATATTAGATTAAATTCCGCCAGATGACAAGCCCCCACACCCAGTCTGGATAGAGCCGGAAGCTCAGAAATAAAATCATGGCAAAAAAACAACTTTTCGGTAAATAATTGTCTTAATAGCCAATAATCCAAGGAATTAATCCAGATTAGGTGTGGGGGCAAGCCCTGTTAAATGCTGGCAAAAAATAAAAATTTATTGTATATTAAAAGCAATATGACCAGAGGGACAAGGCGCATAATCTTTTATCTTTTTGTTGTTATATTTATTATTTTAACCCCGCCGACTATTTTATACTCTGTCGGCTATTCTTACGATTTCCAAAAACAGGCCTTTGTCCAAATGGGAGGAATTTATTTAAAATCGTCTCCGAGCGACGCTCAAATTTTGATTAACGGCAAAGACAGCAGCGTTACGCCCCGCCTCATCTCGCGCCTATCGCCAAAAATTTACAACGTCAGCGTGGTCAAAGACGGCTTCTATCCCTGGCAAAAAAATTTAGAGGTTTCGCCGACAATTGTAACCGAAGCCAGAAATATATTTCTTTTCCCTAAAAAAATCGTGCCCGAACTTGTCAGCACCGATGCAACCTCAACAATTCAAGATTTTTTAATGGCGCCCGAGGAAAAAAAGAATCTGCTGCAAGCCCAAAAAATTGCCAGCTCCACCGCCGGCTGGCTCTGGCAAAACAACAGTATTCTCTTTCTGTCAGAAACCGATTTTATTCTCTATCAAGAAAATTTAAACGGTTCCGGCAAATCGCAAATTTCCAAGGAGGCTCTGTCGCCGGCAAAATATAAGATTTTTACCAACGACAGCCGGCGTTTCCTGGCTCTGTCGGCCATTGGCGAGCTTTATTATTTAGATGCCGGCAATGGAATTTTCGAACCGATCGCCAAGGGAATAAAAAATGCGGTCTTCTCCGGCGACAATAAAAAATTTGTTTATTGGGCAGACAACGAAATCTGGGTTTCTTATATTGAAGATCTTTTAATCCAGCCGTATAAAAAAGCCGGCGACAAAGAACTGATTACCCGCTACGCCCAAAAAATTAGCCAAGCAATTTTTTATCCCGACAACGAGCACATCGCTTTTGTAGTGGGTGAACAAATAAAAGTTATTGAGCTTGACGGCCGAGACCAGCGCAATACCGTAGATCTTGTCCGAGCGCCAAACCCGCAAATTTATTTTGACCAAAAAAACGGCTATTTGTATTATCTGACGGAAACCAGTATTTTTAAACTGAAGATAGAGTATTAAAAAAAAGAGAAACATCACACCTTTT